>JAFCFJ010000004.1 GCA_017608705.1 Candidatus Pacearchaeota archaeon | reverse complement strand
AGAAAGAGAAGCACGAGGCTAGGCAAGAGATAAAGGGCAAGCTCTTGCTTACAGGCTTGGGCGCGTCGCCTGGCATAGCTTCTGGCACAGTCAAGGTCGTGCATAGCATAGAGGATTTAGCTAAAATACAGGAAGGAGACGTGCTTGTAACAGAGATGACAAATCCGGACATGGTTGTTGCCATGCAAAGAGCTGCAGCTATTGTGACAGATGAAGGAGGCATGACAGCACATGCAGCAATTGTCTCGCGTGAAATGGGAATTCCTTGTGTGGTTGGTACAGGCAACGCTACAGAGGTCTTGCATGATGGCATGACCGTGACAGTAGATGGTTTTCATGGCAAGGTTTATGAAGGCAAGACTAAAGCTGTAGAGAAAGAAATCTTGCCGATAGTTCCGACACAAACCAAGATAAAAGTGATTGTAGACTTGCCCAGTTTTGCTGAGCGTGCGAGCAGAACGCAAGCAACAGAAGTCGGCTTGACAAGGCTTGAAGGTATTATCGCTGAGGGTGGTAAGCATCCTTTGTGGTTTGAAAAGCAAAAGCGCTATAGCGAGTATGAAAACTTGCTGTATGAAGGCCTAAGCAAGATCGCGCGCTATTTCGAAGAGATATGGGTTCGCACCAGCGACATAAGAAGTGACGAGTATAGCCATCTCGAAGGCGCGCCACAAGAAATCGAGGCAAACCCTATGCTCGGCTTGCATGGCATTAGGTTTAGCCTTAAACATCCTGAACTGCTGAAAGCCGAACTTCGCGCTATGAAACGCGTGGCTGATGAGGGCAAAACAATCGGCGTGCTTTTGCCACAGGTAATAAGTGTTGATGAAGTGCGTAAGGTCAAGAACATACTTCAGGAGATAGGATTTACAAATGCAAAACTTGGTGTTATGGTTGAGACACCTGCCTCTGTCCAGATTATTGATGAGCTTTGCAAGGAAGGTATAGCATTCATAAGCTTTGGCACTAATGACCTAACACAATACACGCTTGCGATCGACAGGGGCAATGAAGCAGTGCAGTATTTGTATGATGAAATGCACCCTGCAATACTTAGCGAGATGTTGCATGTCATAGCTGTATGCAAAAGCCACGGAGTAGAGACAAGCATATGTGGTCAGGCTGCTTCACGCAAGGAGATGGCAGAGTTCCTCGTGAAGGCCGGCATAGATAGTCTGAGCGTTAATGCTGATGCTGCTCATGAGATAAGCAAATTTGTTCGTGAGCTTGAAGAGAAAGGTTTGAAAGATAGCATGTTACCAAAACAACAACACGTGGAGAGCAGCATAGAACCAATGAATAGCCTTGAGGCTATAGAAGAAAAAGCTGAAGAGATAAAGAAGGAGGTTAGGGAAGAAATCGAGGAGCAGGAAAAAGCAAAGGAGCAAGAAACAGAGGTGGAAGTTGATTATGTGAAGCCAGAAGTGATAGATGAGCTCGAGCATGTTGGCGAGATAGTTGAGGAGCAAGTTATGGAAGAAGCAAGAGAAGAGGAGGCGCGTGAGGAAAAGGTATATGAAAAAGAAAGGAAAGATGAAGAGAAGGACAGCCCAGGCGAGCAAGAAGGAGAAAAGACGGAAAGAGCAGAAGAATGGCAGGATGTGAGTTTTGGTGTTAATGTGTTCGAGGAGCAGGCAGGTGCAGGTGGCAATAAAAAAGAAGAAACATCACAAGAGGAAAGGAAAATCGAGAATATCTTTGAGTAAATTTTTCACCTTGTCTAGCTCTCATAAAATAAGTAATCGATAGATTTATAAAGTATAATCACTATAAGAGAGTAACAAATGGTAAAACAAGATTCTCTCGAGGAAAGGCTGAAAGAAAGGTATGAGGAAGTAATAAAAATAGATGGCACAGTTAACGAAATCAAGCAAGACCCATATAATCCGAATATACCTTTTGCGATCCACAGCCTGATAGAAGAAATCTTTGAAGTATCAATGCCAGAGCTTGTAGTAAATCCAAATCCATATAAAATAGGCAAGGGAATAGAAGAACTAACAAAATATAGTGAAGAGAAGAAAAAAGAAATTGGAAAGGAGGTAGAAGCCAACTTTGAACAGCTGCTGAACAAAATAGATGAGGAAAAACTAAAAGAGACCTACATGAGGTTATATGTAAATACGGATAAAGAATTCAGAGAATTAAGAGAAATATACGAAAAGAAAGATTTCAAAAAATTTGTTGATAACACAAAAAATGAGATTGTGAGGAATATCAGGGAATATATCTTGCTAACAAGTCCACAGGACCTTGAGTATGGAATCAGAAGAGAAATCGAAACAAAACAAAAAGAAATAGAGGAAAAAATAAGAGAATATGATAAGAAAGCACTAATTGCCGAGATCAAAGATATGGTTAAGGAACTGGATGAAAAAGAGAGAGAAGGTGTATATTTCGAACTTGGGGCTATGGCGCTGGGGTACATAGAATAAGGCCGGCTCAATTATTCCACTAATTTCTTGACAAGCTGAGCCATAACACGGATAAATTCATCAGCTCTAGCACGCCATCTATCTATTTCGTCCCCGGGTAATTCAGTAACAATTCCATGAACTATTTTTCTATGCAGATCATAGATATCGCGGTACCAAATAACATACTTCATGGACAACATGCGTTTGTCAGCAAAGTTTTCTTTCAGCATCAACCCTATTTGTTCTGGTGAGGGCGGTAATTGTTTGGCTGCCATCAATGCTGCATGAGAAGCATCAACCATCGCCCAATAAATTCCCTCTATACTTCCGAGCTGTGAAGCCTTGCTTCTCGCCATGTGCATTGTAGTTCTTTGCAAACATGTATAGATCGCTTCCGGCGTGGCACGAATTTTCCCTTCCTGAAGCAAGACCTTGAGCGGCATGAAGAAACCACCAAAATCTATAAGCGGTTCACCGTAGCGTATCACATTGATAACAACAGGATCGCCACGAAGTAGGTCTCGCCACCATGTTGTTAGCCTCACGCTATTCACATGCAACTCTTTCCTGTAAGGATTTGCAGCTATGACCTTACCAAGTTCCTCACGATACCATGCTATAAGCTCAGCATCCCATCTCACAGAGGCATCATCAACAATGATTATGATGTCTATATCTGATGTGGCAATAGCCGTGTTCTTTGCTGTGCTGCCAAAAAGCACGATGCTTTTTATAAGCTTGTTAAACTTCTCATATACTTTAGTAGCAAAATCCATAGCTATGTCTTTATCTGTTTTTAGCTTGAGAGTTGGAAATTTTTCAGGAGAAAGTTTCTTGCTCTGTTTTTTCTTTTTTTCTTGTCTAGGCATTTTCACCTCTTTTCATCATTTACCATAATCTAACACTTTTTAATATTTTTCCCTTTCGCTACTGCATCGGCGTCCCTGTAACACGCGACCTTGTGCCAGGCATTTGTCCACCGAGTTCTATAGGCAAGCTTGCAAAACCGCTGCCGTAAAGAGTGGAAAAATGATATTCTGGCAAAATTGGGCCCATGCCGAAAAAATATCCAGGGTAAGCATTAGCAATTTGGTTCCAATAGGGAGCCATCATCATACCATATACCGGTGAGCCAAGAGCTTCAAGCACATAAGGATGTGGACTGCGCTGAAAATGTTGGACAAAGCCGCCAGCCTCAACAACCGTCTTGCCAGTAAAACCTTGCTTCTCAAGCTCCTCAAGAATTTCCTTGGTAGGTACATTCCCCATTCCCGGTGGTAAATGTGTGTCAGAGTAGCCAAAATTATCTGTGAGGTGTACATGTTTCACGTAAGGTGCAATGACCTTAGTCTGCTCTATAATATCCCGCTCTGACAAGCCAGCGCGACGCATCATATTAAGATGGCCAACATCCCAGGTTACGCCTATCATCTTCTTCGCCATTTCTTCAGCTTTACGCCTGTCTATTCCTCTTTTCTCAGCCTCGGCAATAAATTTCTTTCTTGCATTCTCTACCAATTCTTTGACATCTTGGGCGCGAGAAAAGGCCATGCCAGGATACAGGTTTTCTATCGATATGATTGGTGCTTTATCTTTAAATTTTTCATAAGCATGTAAAGCAACATTAGCTATTGTCGTGGCCGCTTTATCTTTTGCAAATTCTTCGACAGGCACAAATTTTTGCAATACCCCTTTAGTGCTAAGAATCGTAGTGATCTGATTTGTCGCCTGCATAAGGTTTCCTAGCCTTTCTGAAATCTCAACGGCCTTGACAGGCTTTTTTTCTACTTCAAGCATATCTTTTCTCAAATGTTGCCATTCTCTCTTTATAAGATCAAAATTTTTCTTAATTTCTTCTTTTAATTCTGAAGGCAATCTCTCGAGCTTCTCTTTATCTATGCAACGACGCATCTCATCATAGAGAGATTTATAATGAAGTCTTGCATTTTCGAGCATTATCATACTATTCATCAATCTTTCATAAGCCCTGCGCTCTACTGGGGAAAGCTCACTCACAGGTACAGCAAGAGAACCATCTTCTTTTATTTTGTTTCCTAATATGTTAAGACTTTTCTCAAAATTTTCCTCTGCTCTGCTTCTGTAATAAGCAAGATTTGAAAGTTCTTGTTCCCAATGCATGAGATTCAAATTCTGCATCCTCTCTATAGCGGTATGTACCTCTTCTTCCTCCGTACTTGGTTCATAAAATTTTCTTTCCTCAAGAGGAATCATCCTCCCTGTTTCCTGATCAACAGCAACAATTTGTTTTGGTTTCAGCACTTTTTTGCCATTCTCTTCTTTGACTTCCCAATATGCTGTTCCCGGCAAGGCTGATGCATGAATTGTGATCGGCATATTACCGTTCGGACTTATTTCTGCAGCACGCTCAACAATATCTTTGAATTGCTTCTCTGCAAGCTCGCGATTGGTCTCAGACCAGCCTTCTTGTGTAAAGCCAGCAGGATCAATAATGGGTGCGTGAAATGTTGGTTCAACACCTGTAAGCTTGCTAAGCCTTTGTATTTCCTTAAGGTGCTGTTTCGGAATTGTATCGAAAACATCACGGCCAAGAGGCTGTAACTCTATTGTGCGTATACCCTGGTTAAGTAATTTGCTTACCTCTTGTATTTGGTTTGCTGTCTGGATACTTGTGGGTGCTCCGACTCTATATGGCGCAAGTCTATAGCCTGTGAAAAATTCGCCATAGGTAGGTTCCAAACTGTAAGGTGCACCCTCATAGAAAAATTCATAATTTGCCATCTTACCACCTCTTTATACTTGGATAATCTGAAGATTATATTTAAATCTATCCCACACCACCTAGTTTCTTCTCCCTATATTTTTTCCATACACTTTCACGTTCGAATGGCATCCTGTGTTCTGGCTCGAATCTTTCGGGCTTTGCCACATAATCTTCAATACCTGCTCTAGTTTCCTCTTGATTGTGAAGTTCAGGTACTATAAAGTCTTCAGGCCTTATTTCATGAAATCTTGGCAGATTTGCTATTTCATCCATGCTCATGTGCGTTAGTTCTAAGATGATTGTTTCAGCAGAATACATTCTGTCGCTTTCTCCTGTCTCGTATCCAGTCTGATAGATTTCGCCGGCCTCTTGTTCTTGCTCTTCTTCACTTCTCACACTAACACCAGCAAGTTCTGACTCAAGGTCCTCTACAGGCCCAGCCTTTTGGGGGGGTGTGGTAGCTATAACCGGTGGTACGCGTTCAGGTGCTGTTTCAAAAACCAACGCATCTGTTCCTGCTTCTCCAAGCTCTTCGGCATGCGTGCTTTCCTCTTTTTCTTCACCACCCACCTCTTTATCTTTTTTCAGCTCTTCTGTCCCTTCTTCTCTCTCTTTCTCTCTTCCATCTTGCTCTTCTTCCTCACTCTTGCCCCCCGCCTTCCTTTCTGAGATTTCTTTCAATTTTCGCACGATTTCTTCTAACTCACCCATGCAAATAGAACATCAATTCGATATTTAAGGTTTAGGTAAAAAAAAGCGAAAGATTATTCTGGTGCCGGATGAGAAGCCATACCATGTGCTTTCTTGTAGACATCGAAGATTGTGAAGCATTTATCTTTTGCTCCGCTCTCTGCCAGTTTCCTGAGCAGGCTCTCGGCATGGTTATCTGGTCTTACACCCTCTTCTTTTAGCTCTTCTATTTTCTTTGTCTTATCATCTTTTTTCTTCTCAGGCTTCTTGTTCCTATTGTAAAATCCAAAGAGAGCAGCGAACGGATTAACATCTTGGCTTTTATTCTTCTCTTCTTCCAGTTCTCGCTTTTCTGGTTCCTTGAGAAAATATTCTATATCTTCACGCAGTTGTTCTAAACTTTCAGTAGTCATGCCTTCCACAAGTTTCAATGCTTCCTCCAACTCTGTTTCTTTGAGCTTTTCATCTAATAGCATGAGTTCGTCATCGTTCAGGGCATAAGCCTTGAATGTAACTTCAACTCTGCCACCAAAAGTATAGTGTCCTTGTGGTGTTCTGTATGGAATTCCTCTGAAGTTGAAATCAACAAGCACACAGGAGTAATAATTGCGGTCAAACTTAATCCGTCTGAAAGCTTCGGGCAAATCGCCATCTATTATCGCTTGCTCCACATCGATAGGGCTCCTGCCAAGTAAGGTAAGTTCAAGAAGTATTGTGCTGAATGCCTTAACCAATGCAGGTTCTCTGCCAGCCTCTTTCATCTCAAGCTGTGCTGCTGCCCTGAGATAGGGCTTGGCCCATCTTGTATAAAGCCTTAAGGCATTAACCTGACTCTTAAGATAGCTTCGCTCTATCTCGTAACGCTTTCTCAGTTCTTTCTCGCTGAGCTCAAGCCAGTCAAAAAATTCCTTTACGCGGGCTTTGAGAATACGTTTAACCCTATCGTTGAGGTCAAGCTTGTCCACCTCTTCAAGGCTCTTGACTGCCATGAATGCATCACGAATTGTAACAAAATTCAAATCTTGTGCAAGCATATTTATGCTGCCACGCCCTCGTTTGATATCAACATTATCCATCCATATCTGCTTCAACGCAAGCAACGCAGCCTCACGTTCTTTCTCATCTTTCGAGTGTAAAGCATCGTAATGCTTTAGCCTTATTTCAAATTCGCGTAAGTCATATACTATGTTAACAAGACTCTTGACAAGAATACCAATAGTTTGCATTATTTTCATTGCTTCTTCTTGCATCTTTGTGGCTCTTGCGCCAAGCTCAGCAAAATGACCCGAGCCAGGACTCGAAACAAAATTATCCACTAGCTTCTCGACTTTCTTGAACATGTCATTCATAAAATCAACGATCCAGAAATAAACAGGCTCTAATGTTTCGGCCGTCGAATCATAAATGATCTTGTGCTCCTCTGCTGGAACACCTTCAAGCTTTTTCTCTTTAAGCTTGCGATAATATGGGCTAATCTCTTCGATAATCTCTGATATGCTCTTTATCTCAGCCATCTTCCCTTTTTATTAACATGCTCAGGGATTTTTTAAAGTTTTGCAACTTTTCAGCACAAGATTTATAAGTACGAGCCTGCTCTATCTCCTATGGGTTTCAGGTTGTTTAGAAAAAAGAAGGTGATTGACCTTACTGTAATGCCGAGAAAACAGGAGCAAGAGATGAACCTAAAACAGACAGATAAAATTGGAGGTGAGAGCAAAAGCAACACTTTTGGAATTCTTGCTGGTCTTGCATCTGGCACCAGCGTTATGAGCAATGAAACAATAAGCTCTAGCGAAAGTTATTCTGCTAGCTATTCTGAAACAACCAACCTGAAAGAATTAGAGGAAAGATTGCGACGTTTGGAAAGAAGACTTTACAAGCTAATAGAGCGTGTTGAGTTGTTGGAGAGGAAAGCGGGCGTAGAAGCTGGAGAGAGTTTTTTCTGAACGCATCGTGCTTGAATGGGTGGAAAAAGCTTTATTAATATATTTCCGCTTATTTTCGTATGATTTCAAGGCAAAAGATTTTGGCTTATGCGCTGAAAAATGCAATAGAGCATAATGGCAAGGCAAGATTGCAGAACGTGATCAATGCGCTTTTTGTTGAAGGCTTAAAGAGAGAGCAAGTGAAGCAAGTGATCCGGCAAGTGCAAGAAATTATAGAGAAGGTTAACAGTATGACAAAAGAGGAACAAGAGACAAAGTTCAGGGAGTTGCGTAGGATGGTTAAGGAGAGGGAAAAGCAAGAGGGCTTGCCTGAGTTGCCAAATGTGAAAGGCAGACCGGTATTTAGGCTTGCACCATATCCTTCTGGGGCATTGCATATAGGCAATGCAAAAACATATTTGCTTAATGCTCTCTATGCAGAAAAATATAAAGGCAAGCTCTTGCTTGTAATGGACGACACCATAGGCAGTGAGGAAAAGAAACCCTTGGCTGAGGCATACGAGTTGATTGTTGATGCCTTTGACTGGCTTGGTGTAAAATATGAGAAACCAATTATCTATAAATCAGATAGGCTAGAAATTTATTATGAGTATGCTGAGAAACTTATAGAGCTCGGCAAGGCCTATGTTTGTTCTTGCGATAAAAACACAATACGGAAGAATAGGGAAGCTGGTAAGGCATGCGAGTGCCGTAACCTCAGCATAGAGGAAAACATGGAAAGATGGCACGCGATGTTCGAAGCTAAGCCTGGTGATTACGTTTTGAGGTTGAAAACAGATATGCAACATAGGAATCCTGCATTTCGTGACCGCATACTGTTCAGAATCTCTGATGCAGAACATCCACGTGTGGGCAAGAAGTATAGGGTATGGCCCTTGCTCGAGTTTTCCTGGGCTATTGATGATCATTTGCTTGGCATTACACATATCATACGTGGTAAGGATTTGATGATGGAGAGCGAGATGGAACGCTTTATTTGGGACATCTTCGGCTGGCAACATCCAGAGATTATCCATGTTGGTCTTGTACGCATCGAGGGTATTGGTAAGATAGGGAAGAGCAAGGCACAGCAAGAAGTGTTGGCAGGCAAGTATGAATTTGGATGGGACACACCGCTAACATGGAGCGTGCAAAGTTTGAGAAGACGTGGCATTCTTGCTGAGAGCCTGCGTGAATTTGTGTTTGATATAGGGCTAAATCAAAATGATATAGTTGTGCCTGTTGAGAAACTTTACGCTATAAATAGGAAGCATCTTGATAAGCAAGCCAGCAGGTATTTTTTTGTGCCTAATCCGATCGAGATAGAAATAGAGAACATGCCAGATATTGGTGAGGTAAAACTAAGATTACATCCGGAAAAAAACAAGTATCGCAAGATAAAGGCTGAAAGCAAGATTTTAATCTCTGAACAGGATTTCAAAGAATTTGGCGGAAAGGAAGTAAGGTTGATTGGCCTCTTCAACATTAAACTTGGCAAAAACAAGAAAGCAAGCTATACAGGCAACGAGATAAAAGATATAAGGAAAATACAATGGGTTCCTTCAAGCGAGGCATTGAAAGCAAGGGTGTTGATGCCTAATGCGGAATGGCAAGAGGGTGTGGCTGAGAAGAATGTTGAAAAATTGAAGGTGGGTGAAATAATACAGTTTGAAAGATTTGGCTTTTGCAGATTTGACAGGAAAGGCAAGCAAGGCATGTATGAATTTTGGTTTGCGCATCGTTGAAATGAAAAAAGCAGGATTGTTTATCATACGCTTTTAATGAGAAACCGAGACAAAACATTTTTAAATTATAAAAACAATTTTTTTAACAACAAAATCTCGAAAAAGGAGGTGAAAAATGTATAAGAAGGCTGTAAGTGCTATTGTGGCAACAGTGTTGGTATTGCTCTTGACATTTGTATTGATAGGAATAGTGTGGGTAGTAATTAAAGGTGCTCTTAGAGGACCAGAAACCCAGATCCAGATTCAGCAGGCGTGTGCACAGACTGACTTAGAAATCACAAAAGCGGTGTGGAACACAACAAACAATAATAATATAAGCATCACAATAAAAAGAGGAACAGGCGGCGGAGAAATAGTTGGGCTTACTGCAGTTATTTATAAAGGTACAGATACGAGCGTTGCGGTGCCAATAGAGAATCCTCAAATAGACGAGCTGACAACGAAAACATTTGTCATCAATGTGACAAAGTATGACAGCACATTCACGACAAAACCATCTAAGGTGGAAC
The DNA here is from genome assembly GCA_017608705.1 of Candidatus Pacearchaeota archaeon. Taxonomy (GTDB): domain Archaea; phylum Nanobdellota; class Nanobdellia; order Pacearchaeales; family GW2011-AR1; genus JAFCFJ01. The sequence goes on along the minus strand of JAFCFJ010000004.1, from coordinate 44,728 downwards.
TAGCAGCGCGAGTAAAGGTTGGAGACGCAGAGGGTGATTGCACGGGTGTTTTAGCTACAATCACAGAAATAGGAGAAGTATCATAAAACTTTTAAGTTAGTTTTGTTTTTATTTTTTATAATTTTTTATTAATTTCAAAAAATAAGAAGAGTGGAAATGCACAAGAAAAAAGGTGTAAGTGCTATTGTGGCCACGATCTTAGTATTGCTACTCACATTTGTGCTTCTCGTGCTTCTCTGGCGTTTGGTCATGCCCATGATACATGAACAGCGGGAAGAGATAGAAACAGCAACACTTGGCATGAGTATTACTCTTGATATCAAGGAAGCTTTTGTTGATAGTGATGGAAATCTTACTGTTAGGATCAGGCGTGGGAATGACAAGGCTGAGCTTGAAGCTATAAAGCTTGTGCTTGAAGGTAGCGGGAAAAGTTATATTTATACTGTAAATGCTAGTACTCCTGGTGGGTTGCCAGGGCCGCTCGAGACAAGAAGCTATGAGATTAATCTTAGCAACCTAGGTATTCCTTCTGGTGTGGAAATTGTGAAGGTTAGTGTTGTGCCTGTGTTTCGTTCAGCTGATAAAGTTAAGCAAGGTGGTGTGGTGAGTAGTAGTGTGGTTGAGCGAGAGCGGGCTGGTGGAAGTGGGCCTATATGTGGTAATGGAAGATTAGATGAAGGTGAAGAGTGTGATGGTTCAGATTTTGGTGAAAAGACTTGTCAAGATTTCGGCGGGGTTGCAGGCCAACTTGTGTGTAATGATGATTGTACTATTAGTACAAGTGCATGTATGTTTGAACTAAGTTCTTGTGAAAACATTACACAAGAAGGCTATTACAAACTTACAACCAATATTTCGAGTGAGATACTCGGATATTGTATTAAGATTCAAGCAGATAATGTGGTTCTCGACTTAGCGGGGCATACAATTGATTGTCTGGATGACGGCAATGGGAATGTTGGGTATGGAATATTGGTTAATGGAACGGAAGTAACTATAGATAATGGAAAAATTTGGTGCAATCACGGAATAGATTTAAACAAAAACAGAAAAAATATAAATATACAACATCTAGCAATAACAGGGAAAGGAACAAGCGCATCTGGTATCTTTGTCGATGCAGATAACTCTAATATTTTTGATGTTACCTTTGCCAACTTGACATGGGCCATTACATTGTCTTCTGATAATAATACTGTTTCGTATGCGGAAATAATAGATATCTCGTCAATGGGTATTTATTTATCCATGTCTTATAATAATACGTTGTCAAATATAAATCTAAACGATAGTAATTATGCCATATATTTACGCGATAGCGACAACAATTTTCTCTCAAATATTGAAGTAAATAATAGTTATTATGGTATAACAGTGCATGATTCTAATAAAAATACATTTGAAAATGTAACATCGTGCTACAACAATCTTGATTTCTTTTGTATGACAATTGTGGTGATTGGATACAGCAAACTTCTACATGTCCCTGATTTTCTGAATAATAACCTTTAAATATGCGTAGTAAAAATTTTAAGTTGAAAAATATAATTTTAAAATCGCAAACTGCGGCCATGGTATTTATCTTTATTGGGCCGAATATAACGTAATCTCAAATCCAGTGTCGAATACTCATCATTCTATAGAATTTCAGTGTCCAATTTCAATAAAAATACATTTGAAAATGTAACATCGTGCTATAGTGAAGGTGTCAATTTCCATTGTTTAGGCAGTGAAGATAACATAATTTATCGCTAATAGCCTAACCTATGACACACAAACAGATTGTGATGCGTGGATATCGCAGGGCTCCTCTTGTCCATAACTAACTCTCGCTTTTTCTCATTCTCCTAATCTCCTCCCAAATTTTTGCCGCAAGCTCGTAGTCCTCGCGCGCGATGGCTTGCTTAAGCTTTATCCTGAGATATGCTGTCTCTGGATTCTCGATGAAAAAATGATATTTTTCTATGCTTGGGTCATAGCCAAGTATGCTCTTCACATCCACTGCTCTTGCGCCTCTTTCAAGCTCGCTGAAAAACATTTTCTCGTAGAAAGTTAGTTCCCTTCGTGGCTCGCTATCAGCACGCAAGTACCATGTCTCAGGGTTTTCTTCTATGAGCGCAGCTAGATTAGCAAGCTTATTAACTAAGTTATGACTGGCTGTCATAAAACCAAAAGCTTCAGGATCAAATTGTTGTGTAAAGCTGTAAAGTTTGTTGAAAGCGACACGGTAAAGCAAAAGAGCGCGCCTTTCCTTGCTATCCAGCATAAAAATCTCTTCTGGCTTTCTCAGCATAGGATAAATCTGAAAAAATATATAGAGACTATCATCCAGCAAAACATAACTAATGAAAGATTCCTCTTCTTGCGTGAGATCTGGCAGGCTCAAAATTCTCGCCAAGGAAGAAATATTTTCTTCAATGCAAGACAGGTCCATGAGAGCGCTCTCGAGACTAAGAAGAGGTTTCCTCCTTACTTGCTTTTTTTCTTGTTCTCTTTTTTTCTTTCCCATCCTATTTCTCTCGGATTTGCTGATAAATAGCGTAGAGTTGCAAAATATCCTCGTAGGAGAAGAGATAAGCACTATTCTTCTTTTCTGGAAAAATCTTGAAACCTACTCTATATTTTTTGGCAAGCTTATCTATTCTATTGATAGTTACCTCACAGCCAAGCTTTTCAAGAATTATCTTAGCATGATGGCTCCGGTAAAGCCTTTTATCATAGTACGGACCAAGATAATGTAATAGCGACTCCTTACTCACGAAGCAAATCTCTCTTGATCCTTTTCTTGAAACAATAGGTTCAAGAGCTCTTGTCTCGAGAAGTTCTTCGAGTACGTGTCTGTTACGAAGCCTTAGCCTTGCACTAACCTCTGTGCCGAGTAACACATTATTACCTGGAAAACTATTAAGAAAGGCTCTTCTCTCCTGTGAATAGATAGAAAGAGCAGCAACCATTTGACATGGCCAATATCCAAGATCACTGAATTCATGGCATAGTACGGAAAGAGATACACCAAGAGCAGACATGGTGTAAATTTCCTGCATGACAGTATCTGGAATCTTTTTTCTCAATAATAGCTTTCCTACGTCTCTTGCAAATACATTGTTGCTCTGGCCGGCCAGTTTTCTCAGCAAACCTTTTCTCACATATCTCTCGATAGTTTTCTCGCTCACGCCAAGGATGCGGGCAGCTTCGCTCTTGCTCATGATCTCGTACATTTTAACAAGAAAAGTGTTATCACGTAGAAGTGATACTTTTTAAATTTTTCCTAAACCTTGTTCGAAAGATGTTTGACCATATAATACTGATCAAGCTTATAGCCAAGCTTGCGATAATACTCGCGAACGCCAACACCGCTTATCACTGCAAGCTTTTCATAGCCGTGTTCTCTTGCTATAGCCTCAGCCTTGGCTATTAGTAATTTACCAAAACCCTTATGTTGCCATCCATCTCCTTTCTTGCCTATCTCAACAGCTTTGCCATACACGTGAAGTTCGCGCACGATGGCTGCGTTCTCAAGTACATCTATAAATGGCTTGTAAGGAAATCTTAGACGCAGTAAGGCAAAAAGTATATCATCTGTATTCACAATCTCTAGGAAAAATTCTTTGCCACGGCTTGCTCTATAGCTACTCACTCTCAACCTAAGCCTCTTGTCAATGTTTTCCTCGCCTAACTCTCTTGCCACGAAGCCAATTTCACGAAAACGAATTTCCTTTATGTCAGCATTCTCCTCCCTAAGTTCTTTCTCAATCTCGCGCCTCAAATCTATTCTCTTAATACCAGCCACGAGAAAATCTGGTGGAATCTCTCGCATAACACGCATTACACGGCAATAACGCGGAACAATCTTCAGGATTTCTTTCAGCAAGTGCTTTGTCTCGTCTAAACTGTAAGGCCTGTATTTTCCTTGCCAATACCATTCTTCGAGTTTGGCACCGCTAACAACCTGGCAAGGGTAAATCTTAAGTTGGTCTGGCCTGAACTCCTCGCTGTTGAAAAGCTTGCGAAACATAGCCAGATCTTTTTCAAAGCTAGAGCCTGGTAGCCCAGGCATCATATGGTAGCCTATCTTGAATCCGCTATCCTTAAGCTTTTGTGTGGCCTTGATAACATGCTTAACTGTGTGCCCTCTCTTGACAAGCTTATAAATCCTGTCGTCAAGGGTTTGCACACCAAGTTCTACACGTGTGCAACCTAGTTCAAGCATTCTCTTTATATCATCCTCGGAGCATGCATCAGGTCTTGTTTCAAGACATAGGGCCACGAGCCTGTGTTTTGCTTTCTCATTCATAGCTTGCGCCTCACGCAGATTTCTCGCTGTAGTGCCGTTTAGTGCATCATAACATCTCTTAACGAATTCATACTGATAGTCCTTAGGATACCAAGTGAAAGTTCCGCCCATCACAATTAGTTCTATCTTATCTGTAGGATGTCCCATTATCTTGAACGCACGGAGTCTTGCCTTCGCTTGTTTGAATGCATCATAGTCAAGCATGGCTGCACGCATTACTGCAGGACTTTTCGGCGTATAGCTTTGTGGCACATCCAGGCTTGGACAATAGAGGCAAGTGCCATGCTTACATTTCATTGGTTTCAGCACTACAGCTAGAGGTGTAACACCCGCCAGACTCTTGCTTGGCTTCCTTATAGGTGCCATGTGAAAACATGCGTGCGGAAGTTAATAAGATTTATTAATTTTCATCACTACTTGACGAAGTAGGAAAATGAATATCGAAATTCAAGCAAAAGTATGGGACAAGATCGCGAAATTATGGCATAAATATCGTGACAGGCCTATTCCAGAGGTTGTAAATTTTTTGCAAGGAAAGAAAGGTAAAATTCTCGATTTGGGATGTGGTTCAGGCAGGAACTTCATCAAGCTTGATGCTGAGCTCTATGCTGTAGATTTTTCATCGGAACAACTGAAACATGCACGTGAAATTGCACGTTCCCAGACAATTTTTTCGATGCAGCAATTTTCATAGCCACACTGCATTGCATTTCTGGCAAAGATAAGAGGCTAAAGGCGTTGCAGGAATTGCTTCGTGTGCTGAAACCTCGTGCAGAGGCTATGATAACTGTATGGAATAAAGAGCAAAAAAGATTTCGGGATAAGGGTAAAGAAGTGTATGTGCCATGGAAAACTCCTGAGGGAAGGGTATTGCGTTATTATTATCTCTATGATAAGCAAGAACTAAAGCAAGATCTCCTTTCATCTGGTTTCGAAATCATAGAAATTGTAGCAAATGGTGAAGGATATGCAAAATACAACATAATCGCAATCGTGCGTAAACCTAAAACAAATGTGAAGAATAAAAGTTAGGGTGTTAGGATTTTCGTACAAAATCAAAAAGCGAAACCTGTTCAAAACTCACTACGTTTTTGCCTTTATCATCAATCCTTAGTTTAATTATGCTGAAACCATCTGTTATGCAGTTCAGCTGCCACGTAACTCTGCCCTGATTATTCTGCACTATAGCAATAATTTTGTTCAGTCCCTTCATCATATTATGTTCTTTCATAGCCTTCTTTACTAGCTTTTGCAATTCTTCCAAGCTGATGGAAACATTTTCCAACTTGACAGGCATCTCTTGCCTTTCATCGCTATTCTTCGAGAGTGTTTCAGCGAATCTCATCTTAATCTCTTCACCCTTTTTGTCGGCAGGGATAGAAAATGTAGCTATCTTCTTCTCGCCTGGAACATAAAAATCAAGCTCATACACATTACTCGAGGTTTCAAAATCAAGCACGAAAAAACATGCACTTAGATAGGCATTAGGATATCTTGCGATAAATTTCCCATAGGTTTCACTTGACTCTAGCCTTGAGAGAAAATCAGCAAGAGTGTTCATTTTTTCTCCTCAATCTCTTGTTTTAGTTTCTGAACAAACCCTTGAAGCTTCACACCAAATTCTACTTTCCTATTTCCTCGCTTCCTTACCGCTATCGTTCCTTGCTCTTGCTCCTTGTCGCCGATCACCACAATATACGGCACTTTCTCGAGTTCTGCTTCCCGCACTTTATAGTCAAGGGTCCTACTTGAGAAATCACGCTCAACGCGAAAGCCTTCTTGCTCCAACACTTTAGCAATTTTTTCCGCGTGCTCTGTATTACGTTCAGTAAAGCTCAACACCTTGATTTGCACAGGAGAAAGCCATAACGGTAGCTTACCTTGGTAATGCTCAAGCAATATAGCGGTAAAGCGTTCTATGCTACCATAAACAGTTCTGTGGAGCATTATTGGTCTCTTGCTCTTGCCATTCTCATCTATGTACTCAAGTTTGAAACGTTCAGGCATGGAAAAATCGAGCTGAATTGTGGCGCATTGCCATTCTCTCCCAAGGCTGTCTTTTATATGAAAATCAATCTTCGGCCCATAGAAAGCGCCCTCGCCCTCGTTAACCTTGTAAGCAATGTTAAGCTTGTCAAGAGCCTGCCTTAACGCGTTCTCGGCAAGATCCCAAATTTCATCGCTTCCGATTCTTTTATCAGGCCTCGTGCTTAGCTCAACCCTATAGCTAAAACCAAAAATCTTGTAAAAATAATCTATAAGCTCTATGACATTCTTTATCTCTTCCTCGAGCTGTTCTTCTGTGCAAAAAATATGGGCATCATCCTGTGTTATTTGCTTGACACGGAACATGCCAGAGGTTACGCCGCTAAGCTCGTTTCTATGCACAATACCAAATTCAAGCCATCTTATCGGTAACTCGCGATACGAACGTGCTTTTGTTTTGTAAATGAGGATATGCCCAGGGCAGTTCATCGGCTTTACCGCGAAAAGCTCTTTTTGTGTGTTCGTAGCGAGAAACATAAAATCACGGTAATAGTCCCAATGTCCAGAGATTTTCCATAACTTCACATCCATAATTTGTGGCGTGAGGATTTCTTCATAACCGCGCTTGCTATGTTCCTGGCGTGAAAATTCTATGAGTAGCTTGCGAATAAGCATGCCTTTCGGATGCCAAAATACCATACTACTTGCCACATCATGAAAACTGAACAGGTCGAGTTGTTGTCCAATAATCCTATGGTCACTGGTGCTTAGCTCACGTTTATCAAGTAGCCATTTTCCAAGTCTTGCTACCTCTTTTTCTATGTCAATTTTCTTGTCAAGCCCCTTTATCACAAGCATGTCAGCCTTCTCGCTGATTTTTTCTCGCGCGCCAAAACTACGGCTCAACTCAGCAAGAGGATGGCCCTTACATCTAAGCTCGAATGCTTTGTAGTAACCAAACGGTGCTCTCACCACCTCATAGCCTTTTTCTTTTAGCACTTGCTCAGCCTTTTTGAGCACATCAAGCGCGATCTCTGCTGATGCGAGATTTGAAGAAAGATGGGCATATGGGTAAAGAACTATACGTTTTGCATTAACCTTGTCAGCTATCTCCTCGATATTGGCCACAAAAGAGCTAACAATGTCAAGATCATCACTCGCCTCAACAGCTGTAAAGACAACAAGACATTCCCCGACCCTACGCTCCTGTTTCTCCTCTTTACTTAGCTTAATACCACGCAATGCTGGCTTCACTGGCTTAAACCAGATGTAATCGCAGTGCAAACACAAGATTCTCATGCTCAAAAAAGCAACCAAGGGTTTAAAAAAGTAATCCCAGCTCTACAACTGAATATCAAAAACAAAAATAAAAAACAAAGCAACCTTCGTTATGATAGTGCTGCTTAAGACCGAAGATGTTAATACAGAAAAACTTAACTAAATTTCAGTGTAGAAAAAACGAAAGATTTAAATATCACTAAAGAGTAGTGAAAATATGACAAATATAATCAGAGAATATTGGAAACCAATTGTGCTCGGCATCGCGACAGCTCTGGCCCTGAATTATACGATGGTCAAGCATGAAGGTACGAACCAAGAAAAAAATATACCAAATAAGACAGGTAGTGTGGTAGAGATTGTTAGTTCTGCAGACATGAAAGCAGAGGGAAATTTGGAGACCATGATCGAAAAGGAAAAAAATGAAAAATGGAATGAATTTTGCACGAAGTATAAGACGGTAACAAGAGAGAACCTTGATGAGCTTGCAAGCTATTTGCGTAAAAATTCCTGTTTGCTTGAATACTTGCTCAAGCAAGACCCAAGCTTAGAAAGTAAGCAAGAGCTATGGAATGATAATCCTGTATGGCTACTTGCAAGAATGATTTACGGCGAGGCACGTAGCTGCAATGCAGAAGAGCGTATAGCAATTGGTTATACAGCAATAAACAGGCTGAAAGCTGGCTATTATGGCGATACTCTGCATGAGGTGGTGCTCGCGAGATGGCAGTATAGTTGTTTCAATAACAATGATCCTAACTTAGATAAATTGCTCAAGCCTACACAGCAAGGCTTTGGCGAGAGAAAAGCATGGCGGTTGTGTGTAAAAAACGCTTATGGTATACTTGCCCAGCGTCTTCCGGATTATGGTAAAGGAGCAACCCATTATCTACACAAAAATGTTGAAAAAAAGACATGGTGGACAAAATCGCCAAAAATGCAGAGGATCGGCATACTACAAACAAAATTTGGGCCAAGTAGGCATGTGTTCTATAAGGAAAAACGCTAACTAATCACCTAGTCCTTAAGCACAAACCTATCAAGCTCTTTCCTTACTTTTTCCCTAGCCTCTTGATGTGTGCGCAAAAAACTTGTCGCCTTCTCGATAAATATCTCCTTGAGCTCGCTGGTAAGCATTTTGCCTGTTTTGTAATCCCAATAAATCTGTTCAAGTTTTTTATCATCTGGCTCGAAAAGATATTTCAGCCATATGAAACACATGTCAATGTCAGGATTGCCACCTTTTTCCCTATGTTCCTGTATTGTTGGCTGACCCCCAGAAAAAGCATATTTCTTTACCTTCATGGCGATCTCCTCAGGTGTGTCTGTTGTGAAAATAGCATCTCCGGGCTTTGAGCTTGACATTTTTGGTGTTGCTGTCAGACCAGGCAGGAATTTACATTGTATTGATGCTGGCTTATAATAGCCAAGCTTTGGCAACACATCACGTGCAATACGGAAATGCGGATCCTGGTCTATGCCATGTGGAATCAAACAAGGAATGTTTCTGCCTGCAAGAACACTTGGCAAGAAAGCGGGTACTGCTTGCATGCTTGTGAAAAAAATCTGGCCTATGTTGTTCTCATTGTTGAAACCGAATACGGCCTTGACAGTAGAAAATGTAACCTTCTTTGCCACCCGAATAGCTTGTCTGTAAAGTGTTTTGGCATAGTCGAGATTGCTGAATACGAAAGTTTTACCAGGCTCAAAACCAAGAGCGAGAAAATCAAGAACATTTTCGTAAGCAAGCTCATTTGCTTGTTCTGGCCTCTCCATGGTATCGCTGAACAAGAATTTCTCATCGTCAGTAAGCTGAAACCAGACCTCAACATCAAATTTTTCCTGAAGCCAGCGAGTAAATATCCAAGGAACAAGATGGCCTATATGTGTCTTGCCACTCGGGCCCCTGCCTGTGTAAAGAAAAAATTTTTCTCCTGTTTCATACCGGGCAAGCAACCATGGCAAGTCGCGGTGTGCAAAAAACAGGCCACGACGAAGCATAAAATGAGAGCCAGCAAGTTTCTCTATTCTCTTCATGAGCTGTGCATCAATAAGCGAAACACCAAATTGCTTCACAAGTTTATCATAATCAACCTCCCCGCTCACTTGCCATGGTGTCACCTCAAAAACTCGTTCCTCTTTTTCCTCATTCATTTCCATATTTCGTGTTGGTAGGATAAATTTATAAAACTTTTGAGTTTTGCAAGACTATTTAAACACAATGCACAAAAATATTTATATAGCCATTCAGCCTGGAAAAAGTAAGATGAAAAAATCTATCTTTGCATACTTTGTATACTTACTCATTATATTCAGTCCTCTTATATCAGCAGAGATTATTCTGAATGAGCCAAAACCTGTTTATAATATTGGTGATGAAATCTTTATTTCTGTTCTTGTAAGCGAAATAAAAGATGAACCGCTGAAACTTGAGTTAGTGTGTAGCGAGGCAACAGAAGTGATCTATACCAGTTATCTACACGAAAACAGTGTAAATGTTTATTTCATGACAAGCAAAAAGAAATTTGATAAAGGCCTTCACGGAATATGCAAAATTATTGCAAGCTATGGAAATGAAACTCAGACCACGACCCAATTCAATATCACAAATCTCGTCGAAGTTGAAGTAGCGCTGAATGATAAACAATTCATGCCCGGAGCTTCCATTATGTTGAATGTGAATGCAAAGAAGCTAAATGGAGAGCCTGTAGATGGCATCGCCACGATAAAGATAGAAGGAACAAATATTGCAAAACAGCTTCTCATGCATAATGGAAAATTGAAGGCCAATATAAGCTTGCCGGAAAACATGGCGGCAGGAAATTATCTGCTTACCGTCACCATAGATGAAAAAGCTGGTGGAGAAATTCTAAATACAGGAACAGCACAGATGCAATTCTATGTGAAACAGGTTCCTACAGAGATAGTAATAGTCATGGAACAGCAAGATTACAAGCCAGGCACATCAGTGGCTTTTATACCAGAATTGCGGGATCAGACAGGAAATAAAATTGATGGGGAAATAACAATAAGTGTAGAAGATAGCAATGAGAAAAGAGTAATGGAAAAAATAGTTAAAGCTAATGAGAAACAAGAATTCGGGCTTATGAGAAATGCGAGTGCTGGCTACTGGAGCATAGAAGCAAGAGCTAATGGCCTAGACGGAAGAAGGTTATTTTATGTTCTCGAGAACGAAGAAGCAGAATTCAGAGTAATCAATGATACACTCATTGTAGAAAATGTTGGCAATGTTCCTTATGAAAAGAGTATAGAAGTAAGAATTGGCAATGAGAGTTATATCAAAGATATCTATCTCGATGTAGGACAGCGTGTGAAATTCTTGCTTCAGGCACCTACAGGTGTCTACGATGTAGAGATCACAGATGGTGTAAAGAGTGTAAGAGCAAGCAACGTAGCCTTGACTGGCAAAGCAATTGGCCTCAGGACACACAGAGAAAGAAAACAAAGCACGCTACGATACATTTTTGCATGGCTTTTCTTTATAGGTGTTGTTGTAGCTTTCATGTTCATATCTGCAAGAAATATAAGGCCTACTCTCAAATTCAGGTTTAGTCTGTCAAAACTCAGCAGATTTGGCAAGAGAAAGGATGAGCATGCAGGACGGGTAATAAAGATAAAAAGTGCAAACATAAAAACTGTACAGCCAACGACTCGAGGTTTTGAAGCATTGCATTCTCTTGTTGTTAAGGGAAACAAAAACAATGCATGTGTTCTCGCGATAAGAATTGAAAGCGAGCCAAAGCAAGAACAAGAAAAAAAATCACTGATAGAAGAAATTGAAAAAATTATTGAAAAAAGTGAGGGCGCACTATACAGAACTCAGGAAATGCTTTTCGTTATTTTCTCTCCGAGCATAACAAAAACATACAAGAATGAAAGCAAGGCAGGAAGACTTGCAGAACAAATTGCTGAATTGCTCAATAAGCAGGAAGTAGAATTTGGCATCGCTATGCATACTGGTGAGATAATTGATGTGCTGGAAGGAAAAACTCTTAGGTTTACACCATTGCACGGAATTTTTGCTACGACAAGAAAATTAGCAAGGTTAGCGAAAAATGAAATTTTGCTGAGCGAGACATCTCATAGAAAAAGTGTTACAGAGATAAGGGCTGAAAAAATAGAGCGAGATGGCATGATATGTTATAGGCTTCAGAGAATAATAGATGTGGAAAGCAGAAAAAAGTTCATAGACGATTTCCTGAAGAGACAACAGCAAAGCTAAAATGAAACATAAACATGAGTTGAAGAATGTAAAGCTTATAATCTTTGACTTTGATGGTGTTATTGCCAACACAAAGAAATTCTATTTGAAGCTTGCGATAAAACATCTCAAAAGAGCAGGGGTCAAGGAAAGAGACACAAGGAGAAAGGTATTTATCAATCTAGGAAAAAGAATGCACGAGGTTTTGATGGATTCTGGACTCAGCATGGAGTTAGCGAGAAAAGTGGCAAGAGAAGTAAATAAGGAGGCTGTGAGAAAAAGTAATAGGATAAGACCATGCAAATGTATAAAACACCTAAGAAAACTGAAAGCTAAATATAAACTTGTCTTACTTTCAAACTCTATCACACCTTTCCTGAAAAAAATATTGAAAAGGTTTGGAGTTGAATCTTGCTTCTCTCGTGTTATTGGCGGTGATAAATTCAAAAGCAAGGAAGAAATGATAAAAAAACTGAAGAAACAATACAAGCTAAGGCCAAACCAGCTGATCTACGTTGGCGACCGCGCAGCTGATGTTGAAACAGCAAGGAAGACTGGATGCATAAGCGCGATAGTAGTCAGCAAGTGTGCATGGAATTCTCGGGCAAAGGTTCTTAAGGCCGGGCCAGATTTTCTCTTTAGCAATCTTTGTGAGTTTGTCAATACCCTGCTCCACACTTTGAAGAAACAAAATATTGGATGTTGCTAGCCGAAATCTTTATTAACAGGAAAAACCTTAGTTAAACATGAAAAAGAGGCCTAGTAGAGCAGTAAGCCCTATTGTTGCCACTGTCCTGCTCGTTTTGCTTGTCGTAACCTCTGTGCTTATTGTCTGGCTTATAATAAAGCAAGAAATGCAAAAACAGGAAAAAGAGATAAGGGCTGAGCCATATAGCATAAGTCTGAGCATAGTAGCATTCAGCTATAACGAAACAAGCAAGACAGCATGGATAAGCATAAGGCGTGGTAATGACAAGGCTGAGCTTGCAGGAATTAAGTTCGTGTTAGAGAACAGCGAGGAAGGAGAGAGCTGTAGCATAGAAAAGACACAAGATTTGCCCGAACCATTAGAAACAAAAACATTCACGCTTGACACAAGCTGCATGCCAAATTTCAATATTCTCTCTATATACCCAATGCTTCTTATAGGCACGCAAATCAAGATAGGGCCAAAGCAAGATGAAATATACAAGAGGGCTGACATAGGAGGTGGCGGAGGTGCTAGTTGGGGTGGTTCTGGAGGTAGTAGCGTAACAGATGTTCCTCCAGAGGCAAGAGAGCCTCTTGTGCTCTATATAGATTCATGCCAGGAACTCAACCGTTCTGGTGTTGTGTATAAGCTTACAAAAGATATTATAGGACCATCTTCTTCTCTTTGTATAAATATAACTGGAAAAAATATAATCTTTGATTGCCAAGGGCATCTGATAAGTGGGGACCCTCAGCCAGGCCAGAGTACCAATTTTAATGGGATTGCCATTTGGCACGAGAGAAATCCTCAAGTAACTAACATAACAATAAAAAACTGTACCCTTATGTATTGGGTCACATTTGCCCTGGGGGCACATGGGGCAAGCAAAAATAAATTTGAAAACCTTAACATAACTCTAAATCCAGGAACGGGAATTGACCTTTATAATAGCTCTGAAAATATAATAGTAAATTCAATAATAGAAAAAAACAATGGTAATGGTATTTCGCTTATAAAAGGAGAAAAAAATTTAATAAAAGATACCATGATTACAAATAATGGTAAAGTAAACGAAAATTATTATGATATTAAGATCTCTAGTTCAAATAGTACCCTTACTAATTTAACTATCCGAAACATTTTTGGAAAAGGAATTTATTTAGAAGATGCCTCTAACAACCTCATTAATAAAATAAATATGAGTGGTGGAGCAATTAAAATAGTAAGATCTCATAAAAATAATCTAACAAATATTTCAATAACCTCTTCACCTGATCCTGCTGGAATAATGATTTATGGGGGATCTAATGGGAATATACTAAAAAATGTTTCAATAGCAAATCCATCAAACAATGGGATTCATATAGGAGATTCTCAAGATACCATTGTGAGCTCATGTAAAGTATTAAATGCACAAAGTGTAGGTGTACATGTGGTCACTGGCGCGGGTGCAGTCAGTATAATTAATACAACTGTATGTGAGAGTGGAGTAATAGACTTTTGGTGCGACGGTTCTACTCCAACATCATTCGAAGCCAATACATGTAATTCTGTGAATGGATGTGGAACCTGTAAATTTTCTTGTTAGCTTTACTATGTAACGTAAACACTGAGATACCCCTGCACAATCGCATGCTTAACTTCTGGGTGTTTTTTCTCAAGCTCATCGAGGAATAATAGAAGTTTTTTTCTCATCTTGTTCTTGCTTTCCCCCACTTCACGTAATCCAGAGAGCATAAAACTTTCTCCTGGCCTGAAAGGCCATTGTTGAAGAATATTTGGCTTCACAATTTTTTTTATTTTAGCATACAGCAGGATTTCAGCATCAAGAAATAGGTAAAAAGGCTTAACAATAGTAATCCATCTTTTGCCTATTTTTTCCTTCCTAATTGGTCCACATCTTTTCATGTTCCTCAGCCTTTTATTAACAAAGCAATCCAGGAGGCAAGAGGCAATATTGTCAACACTATCCACGCTTGCTTTTTTAGTGGCATTTCTCTTGACAAGTGCTATGTTAAGTTTTGCTCTCATTTTTTCCAAGACAAAGCTCAGTGTCTGCCTTTTTATTTCTGAAAGTTTATCTTCACTTTCACACTTAACTTGTACTTTATCGCAAGCTGAAAATAGTTTGAATTTTCTTACTGTGTTAAGAAATTTTTTCTCGAAATAGCGTGAAAAGCAGCTTGCACAGAGCTTGCGCTTGTTCGTGAATTCCCATACAGGCAACATCTCACATCTTTTGCACATTTTTCATCTCGTTACCTTTCCCGCTCGCCTTTGCCTTTGTTCTTGGTTTCAGCCACCAGATCAATCCTGTATTTATCAAATTTTTCTCTTCCTTTGCCATACTTGGAATAAGCAGCTATCATTTCTTTGGCAATTTCTACATCACGCTTATCCTTAACCAGTGCGCTTGGTCCGGGCTTCTCTGGTACGATCAAAATATTATCACCCTTGAGCATTTCAAGCATGTCATTCTCTTGCTTATTCCTGCCAAGCACAATCTTGCCATGAACACGAAAATGCCTGCCAATCTTCAACAGCTCGATGTCTCTCGGCGTTATTTTTTTTCTATGTTTGAATAAGTCTGCAAGACGTAATGAAAAAGCTTTGTCACAGAGCAAACAACCGCCTGCGGGATTCGGAAAGTCAATTCTGTATCTCTTGGCAAGTTCAATTTGTTTCTTGCGCTGTCTCCCTTTTATATCCAGAAGTTTCTCTCTTTCTACAAGCCCCTGCTTTTCTGCCTCTGTTGGCGGAAGCAATTTTGCTGATAGCGGTCTAAGAAGTTTGCCCTCGAGTCCAGCTTCTTTTTCAACAATTCGTAAAGCTTTCATATTTTGCGAAAGAGGCCTCTCGCCAAGAACCTCGCCCGTAGCGATAAAATCTGCATTAAGCTTTTTGGCAAGCTGTTTAGCTTTTTTAAGCATAAATACACGACAATCTATGCAAGGATTCATGCCTGTACCGCGTGGATATTTTGGCTTGCGTATAATAGCAAGATATTCTTGGAAATTCCTGCCCTTGCTACAATCCACGATGTAAAGCTTGAATCCTTGCTCTTGTGAAAATTTGAAGGCGCAAAATCTATCATTACAGCAGCCACCGCCGAAAGGCAATACGAAAAATATCCCTACTACCTTAATGCCTTGCTCCTGCAATAGCTTGACAGCAAGCCTGCTATCCAGACCGCCTGAAAATAATACCAATGCCTTAGCTGTTTTTTTCACCATAGAAAAAAGGACGCTACGCTGTTTTTAAAACTTAGTTATTCGGCCAGAATTCCTCATTCGTATGTTCAAAATCAAAATTGAATAATTCTACGAATTCACGCAATACAATCTTACTTGCCTTGTTGTTTTTTAAAACTTGTAATGTGTAAGCGGTAAAGCAGTAAGGACAAAGGAATGTTGTATTATTCCCACATGCCACGCACTTAGTCGCCGATTTGTATAATCTAAGGGCTTGAGTTATATACCTGTTCAACTCTATTATCACCTTTCGCCATAGTCGTGGATATTTCTTGAGCCATACAGAAATCTCTTTTACAAGACATGATGGACAAATAGGATTATAAATAGCCTCATCACATTCAACACACATCCAATAATTTTCCCGCACCATTTTATCATCAAACAAAAAATGCCCTGAACCGGGAACACAAAAAGAGATTTACAGGACAAAACACTTAACTGTGAATTTTGGGAGCTTGGCTAGATAGAAATAGTTCAAACACAACCTTGCTCCCATATAGTTCATATTTTTCTTTAATGATCAGGGGTTTAAATATTTTTCTGTGGTAAAAAAAGAAGTAAAAAAAGAAAAATTATGGCTGTTGTTCTCCATAGTATTCACAAGCGCCGCCAACAACTCCGACTGCCGCGCCCCAACCAAGGCCTTCGTCTAGCTGGTCATAGCTTGATACCACATCGAGCTCTTTGATATCCACATGGTTATGACCTATAATGCCACCTACAGCTGCACTTCCTGCAACTGTACATGCGTACTTAAGCAGCGGGCGTTCTTCGATAAAGTTAACTGCCTCGCCATAGTCTGCTATAGGTACTGGATCACCTATTGTATCCCGTCCCCAACCTTCTATTCCATCAACGACACCATAGACAGCTCCTCTGCCAATGCCACTAGCTGCACCAAGCACTGTCCCTACAACAGGCACGGTCTTTGTTCCATTCTCCGCACCTTTCATAGGCTCAACCACGATAGCTTTCGCAACCCTGAACGGAAACTTAACAGCACCTTTTATGAACCCTACTAACGGATTATCTGCAAGCGAATTCGCCATTACCGACCCAGCCAATCCACCAACAAGAAACGTGCTAAGTACTTTTTTTCCTAGATCCATTCTCACCTCTTTTTTACCTCCTTTCAAGGATAGATATTTAGCCGATAAAAACTATTTAAAATTTTCCAAAATTTTTCCTCTTTTTCAGGTAGTTAATGGGAATTTTCCTTGGCATATTTCATGGCAGCATTAACAAATTCTACAAAAGCGGGGCTTGGCCTAAGTGGCCATGAGCTATATTCTGGATGAAATTGTGTCGCAAAAAAGAATCTATGTCTTGGTAATTCAAGAATTTGCATTATCCTCTTATCCTCTTTCGCTACGCCACTAAATACAAGTCCATGGTCTTCGAGCAAAGGAACGTAAGCAGGATTCACCTCGTAGCGATGTCTAAAGCGTTCCTTTATAATTTTCTTCTGGTAAATCTTATGAGCAAGTGTTCTCTCTTTTATCAAAATTTCTCGTGCGCCAAGACGCATGGTACCGCCAAGCTCGCTTATATTCTTTTGTTCTGGCAAGAGGTCTATCACTGGCTCTCTGCACTTAGGGTCAAGTTCTGTGCTGTTCGCATCGAGCTTGCATACATTACGCGCAAACTCTATCACAGCGAGCTGAAAACCAAAACATAAGCCGAGAAAAGGCAAACCATGCATTCTTGCATAGCGAATGCATTTTATCTTGCCCTCACTGCCTCGCTTGCCGAAACCACCAGGAATAAGCAAAGCATGAATGTTTGCAAGTTTTTTTGCGATTTCATCATGAGTGGCATTATCAAGCTCTGTAGTTTCGAGCCATTTTATGCTAATACCGCAACGAAGTTTCGCCGATGCATGCTCAAGTGCTTTGAGAATACTCAAGTATGAATCATGCACGTCTGTGTACTTACCAGCAATTGCTATCCTGATCTCGTGCTGTGGATTTCTCAAGCCTTGTAAGAATCTAAGCCATGCATGACGAAATTTTTTATCTGGTTTTGCTCTTATCCTAAAATATCTCAACATCGCCCGGCCTATCCCCTGCTTTTCCAGATATAATGGAACTTCATATATGCTGTCAAAATCATGCAGAGCAATAACATTTTGCTCTGGTAAGCTTGCAACAATACTTATCTTCTCTCGCACATTGTTCTCCAGCCCTCTGCTTACACGACAAACTATGAAATCTGGTTGTATGCCGAGGCTCATTAAGCGTAGGATGCCGAGCTGTGCTGCCTTGCTTTTTTGCTCATCAAGGTGTTCTGGCTCTATGATATAGGTTACGTTGATAAAAAGCACGTTCTCGCGTCCTTCCTCATGTCTGAGCTGGCGCATGGCCTCGATAAAATATGAGTTCTCTATGTCCCCGACAGTACCGCCAACTTCTATTATAAGGACCTGTGCTTTTGTTTTCATCGCAAGCTTTCTTATGAAATATTTTATCTCGCCTGTCACATGGGGCACAAACTGAACATCTCTGCCTAAGTATAGGCCCTTACGTTCCTTCTCTATTATGTGCTTGAAAATCTTCCCAGCAGTGAGATAGTTGTCCTTGCTTAGTTCCTGGTGTAACGCGCGCTCATAACTACCCAAGTCAAGATCTGTTTCTGTGCCATCTGCAAGCACAAACACTTCACCATGTCTGTATGGGTTAAGGGTTCCAGCATCTACATTGAGATAGCCGTCAAATTTCAGCATGCTAACACGTAAGCCATAAAACCTGAACAAGGTGGCGAGACTTGACGTGAAAGTGCCCTTGCCAACACCAGAAATAACGCTTCCTGTCACTACAATATATTTTGTCACGCCTCTTTTGTAGCCTTCAGGAATGCCAGAAAAATTCTCCATTACAAACGAGAAGCCAGTTAATTAAAATAGTTTGTTGTTCTCAAAAAAATATTTTTCATTCAGTATCATGCCTTGCTAAGCTGTTCCAGTAGTTTTATGCGTGCATCTATGGGTGGATGTGTACTCAACAGCATGCTCGCTTTCTTGAATGGATTTGCTATGAACAATGGAGCTAATGCTGGAACCACACGCTTCGGAGTTTCCGCTACATCATATTTTATTTTAACCAAAGCATTTCTCAAGCCACGAGCCTCGCCAAGCCTTGCCGCGTTTGTATCAGCAAGAAATTCGCGACGGCGTGAAATTGCAAGCTGGACAAGCTGTGTTGCTATTGGCGCAAGAATTGCAAGCAGTATCGCGATTATAAAAAGCAAGCCGTTGCGCTCATTTCTATCGTCAAGAGATGAAAACCACAAGCTACGGAGAAAAATCTGGGCTAGTATCGAAACAAGACCAACAAGCACAGCTGTTAGTGTCATAAATCTTATATCAAAATTCGCAATGTGGCTTAGTTCATGGGCAAGCACACCTTCAAGCTCTTCTTTGCTCAGTTTTTTGACGCAACCCGTAGTTATGCATATTGCCGCGTGTTCGGGAGAGCGACCAGTAGCGAAGGCATTGATTTGTGGGCTTTGCATAACATACAGCCTTGGCTTTGGTAACTTTGCTTTTTTGCACAGTTTCTCAACAATTTCATACAACTCACAATACTGCTCTCTTGTCGCTGGCTTGGCATGAACAGCAGCAAGAGCTATGCGGTCTGCATTATAGTAACCAAGTACCACATAGGCAAGAGAGAAAACTATGGCGAGCGACATAATGATGAAGAAATATGAAGGTGCAAGCACACGCGACACAAGATAGGCAAGCAAGATAAAAATACCCAAGATGCTTGCAAGCAACAAAGCAGATTTAAGTTTGTTTTTCCTTATTTCAGCTGGCATACTTATCATGCTCATACTTGGCCAAGGTGGAGAAGATTTAAATATTTTCTGAAAAAGCACAAGTGCGCTAATTTTAAATATACAATTACACGCGAGTATATATGGCAAAAGTGACAGTTGATAAGGAAAAATGTATTGGCTGTGGTGCCTGTGTTGCTATTGCGCCAGAGATCTTTGAGCTTCGCGATGGCAAAAGCTATGCGAAGCAAGAAGAAATAAGTGATGAACTCGCAGAAAAGGCGAAAGAAGCTGCGAACGAATGTCCTGTGCAAGCCATAACCGTAAGCTAGCTTTTTGTTTCTTTTTATTTTTATTATTCTGATTTATTCCGGTGAAGCGAGCCTGAGTTAGATTTATAAAACTATTATGATAATACAAAAATCACAATGATCGTGCTTGACCTTGAAACCACAGCAGGGTATTTTATGGTGAATGCAAACCGTTGGATGGAAGCGAAATAACACAGGAGGCGGTAGAGATAAATGGTTTCACAATAGAAGAGTTTGCAAGCAAGCAGCACTTCAGTACATTAGTTGAAAATTTTCTTTCATGGGCCGATGCTATCGAAGACAAAACCCTCGCTGGACAAAATGTATTTTTTGACCGTGAGTTTCTTGTTACCAATATGAAACGGGCTGGCTTGTATGTGCCAGCATGGCTTGAGAAATACCGCGTGGTTGACCTCCATAGCGTGTGTTATGCAAGGCTCTTGTCCCGGGATAAAACACCAGAACTCATCAACGGTTGTGGTGTAAGTGCCATGAGCCTCGATAAAATCTTAGAGTATGTTGCCTTGCCAAAACGACAAGGAAAACACAACGCATTGGAAGATGCTAAGCTTGAGGCTGAAGCTCTATCAAGACTAATTTATGGAACAAACTTGCTTGAAGAATTCTCCCAGTTTCCTATCCCTTTGTATCTGGCACGATAAAAAAATTTCAGGCGTGTAGCAAAAAGCTTTTAAACTTCTGTTAACTATCGTTAACATGTATGCGTTACCACAGGAAATAGAAGTTTGGTACTTAATTCCTGCAATACGGCGTGAGCTGGCAAGATTGCTTACGAGAAAGCATGGGTTGAGCTATGAAAAGGCGGGCGAGATACTTGGTGTAAGCAAGGCTGCAGTATCGCAATATTTGAGTAGAAAAAGAGCGAGAGGGATAAAGTTTCCTGACAAGATAAAGCAGGAAATAGAAAAAAGTGCAATAAGGATAGCAAGAAACGAGAAGCTTGCAGTAAAAGAAATGCTACGCCTGCTTGGCTTGATGAAAAAATCTGGATTTTCGTGTGAGATATGCAAGAAATATAATGAAGGGATAATAAAAAAATGTGGTATGAGACCAATCTACTGAAATGTTGAAAATACAAAATAAAAGCACAAGTTTTGGAAAATGAAAACTAAAAAAATCTATCTGGATGCGGCTGCAACAACGCCTGTAGCGAGAGAGGTGCTAGATGCAATGCTGCCGTATTTTAGCGAACGTTTTGGTAATGCATCAAGCTTGCATGCTTTTGGGCGTGAGGCAAGAGAAGCTATTGAGAAGGCAAGAGAAAAAGTTGCCGGCGTGATAAATGCTAAGCCCGAGGAGATAGTATTTACAAGTGGCGGAACAGAAGCGGACAATCTTGCGATAGAAGGGCTAGCGCTTGCACATCCTGACAAGAAGCACATAATAACGAGCGCAATAGAGCATCCTGCTGTGCTTGAAACATGCAAAACACTAGAAAAGCAAGGATATGATGTGAGTTACATACCTGTAGATAGTGAAGGAATTGTAGATCTTGACAGGCTAGAGCAAGAGATACGAGATGAAACTCTGCTTGTTTCCATAATGCATATTAATAACGAAATTGGCACGATACAGCCCATAAAGAAGATTGCAAAAATATGCCAAGAGCATGGCATTTATTTCCATACAGATGCTGTCCAAAGTTTTGGAAAATTGAAACTTGATATGAAAAAAATAAAGGTGGATTTGTTGAGCATATCCGCGCACAAGCTTTTCGGACCGAAAGGTGTTGGCGCTCTCTATGTGCGTAATGGTGTAAAGCTGAAAGCACTGCTAAGTGGTGGGGGCCATGAACAAGGGCTAAGGAGCGGTACAGAAAATACAGCAGGAATAGTGGGCTTAGGAAAGGCAAGTGAAATCGCTGTTAAAAAAATTTCTGGCAATGAATACAAAAACATAGAGAAGACAAGAAACAAACTACTAGAGAGGCTGCTCGAGATACAAGGTGTAAGGCTTAATGGAAGCAAAGAAAAACGGATTTTCAACAACATCAATGTGTCGTTTCAAGGTATAGAGGGCGAAGCTCTTGTATTGATGCTTGATAAAAAAGGCATAGCTTGCTCTACTGGCTCTGCATGTTCTTCGCACAAACTCGAGCCCAGTCATGTGTTGCTTGCTCTCGGTCTGAGCGAGCTTGAGGCACATGGTTCTCTGAGACTTACTCTGGCTTATCCTCTTACCGAAGACGAGATAGAATACGTTACCTCTGCCATAGAAGAGAGCGTAAGAAAACTAAGGAGAATAAGCCCGTTTAAATGAAGGACCAAATGAAAAACAAGAACAGTGCTAAGAAATTTGAGAAAGAAAGAATAAGCAAAGAAATGACATTCCAGGAACTCTTGCAGAAATATCCGGAAGCGGCAATGCTCCTGATGGAAAAAGGTATGGCTTGTGTAGGCTGTCCGATGGCAATGCAAGAAACAATAGAGCAGGGCTGTATTGCTCACGGCCTTGATCCTGACGAGATTGTGAAATTACTGAATAAAAAACTAAAAGAGAAAAAATGAAATATAGCAAGAAGGTAATAGAGCACTTCACCAATCCAAAAAATGTTGGCGAGATCAAGAATGCTGATGGCACAGGAAAAGTTGGAAATCCTGTGTGCGGTGATATAATGTGGGTCTATATCAAGGTAGGAAAGAGAAAAACAAAAAAAGGCGAAGAGGAATATATCAAGGATATAAAATTCCAGACAATGGGCTGTGCCGCAGCAATAGCCACGAGCAGCATGCTTACAGAATTAGCAAAAGGTAAAACGCTGAAGGAGGCAAAAAAATTAAGCAGGAAAGATATTGCTGACGCGCTCGATGGCTTGCCGCCAATAAAGATGCATTGCTCTAATCTTGCAGCTGATGCGTTGCACAAAGCGATAGAAGATTATGAAAAGAAGAAAAAGGTAAGAGCAAAAAGGAGAAAAGATGAAAATCAAACCAATACAAATTTATGAAGGCAAGCTATATTGCCGAATTGATTATAAAAACGGTGGCTATGCTTATGCCCTTGGCATAGAGCAGGTGAAGGAGCTAATGGAAGAAGCAATCGCGAGAGGTGAAAAAGTAGAGCTGGAAACAACTGGTTTTGTAAAAGAGCTCAGCGAACTGGAGAAGCTTGTCCATGGCCACAAGAAGATATTCTTTATTCAAAATTTGGGTAAGGATGCTGTAAATAGAGAAAAGAAGCATAATGATTGAAGAAAATGAAAAAAGAAAGATTTCTTGTAAAGTTTGAGAATACAGTGAAGGAAACAATAAAGAAGTATGGCTTGCTTAGTAAAAATGAGAGCGTTGTAGTGGCTATGTCTGGCGGTAAGGATTCGACAACAGTAGCATATCTTCTCGAGAAATTTGGCTATGAAGTGAAAGCATTCCATATAGATCTTGGGCTTGGTAAGTATAGCGAAAAATGTTTTCACGCTGTAAAGCAGTTTTGTCAAGACTATGGTATAAAGCTAAGGGTTTATAAGATGGTAGAGCACTTTGGTGCCAGAATGTGCTATATAAGACTTGGTGTCCAGTCAAAGCTCAGGCTGAATAACTGTGCTGTCTGTGGTATAGTCAAGAAGTGGGTGATAAATAGAGAAGCGAGAAAGATGAAGGCTGACAAGCTCGCTACTGGCCACAATCTTGATGATGAAGCAGAGACTGCCCTGATCAATTTTTTCAAGGGTAGCCCTATGCTGAGTTTAACATCCGGGCCTTTGGTGGGCATAATACGTGATAAAAAATTTGTTCCGAGAATAAAACCACTTTACTTTGTAACAAACAAGGAAACAACACGCTATACCAAAATGCTGAAACTGCCTGTGGTGTATGAAAAATGTCCATGCTTGCTTGAGAGCTACAGGCTAGAAGCGCGAAAATTCTTGAGTGGTATGAGCAAGGAAAAGAAGCTTAACATTGTTATGAATAACCTCAAGCTGATAGAAAAAATGAGAAATAAGCTGAGCGACAGGATAGAAAAGCTAAGATATTGTAAGAAATGTGGCGAGCCATCAAGACGCGAGATATGTAAGGCGTGCGAGCTACTTGGAATTGCATTCCCGCATGCTAAGCCCTAACTTTCTCTCCCGCTCTCTTGGCTTTCTTCCTTGGAAACTTCAGTCTCAGCTGTTTTTCTCCTGGCTCTTTATTCCTTGTGCCTAGCACCGGAATATCGTAGAGAAAGATTTGCTTCTCATATTCTTGCTGACGTGGCAGGCATGCATGAGCAACCTGACAATATTTGCAATGCGAACCATATCTTGGATAAAAATTTCCATCGATAATATTTTTCTCCAAGCCCTGGAGCATGTCAACTAAGGCATGATAATGTTTTGGTGTTCTCCTCGCAACATTGATCACTTCGTTATCTTGCAAACTGTAGTATTCTAGATTTATTATTTCAAGTAAATCTAAGGGTTTCGTATTATTCCTTTCGCTTACACCTACTACTTGTGCAAATTCACTGTTATGGCAACAAATCACTGCTATAGCAAGGGCGTAAAGTGTAAACTGTGGATCATATTCAAGTGCTATTTCATTTGGCACGAATTCTGTTGATTTATGGTCCCGTATCGTTGCTTGAGGCCTGATCTCATCGATATAGCCCTCAAAACGTCTGCCCCCAAATTCAAACTCGAAATGCACTTCTTGAGCAAGAGGCATAATACCTTCTTCATATTCCCTCGCGTATCTCTCATGAATATTTTTACAAATCTCCTTTATTTTATGCTTTAATATCCACGGTTCCTTGTCATCCTTCCATTCAATTTTTCTTCCCTGAATCATCCCCGGCTTTACAACAGTTACTACCCATTGTGCGCCCATAGCATTCGCATAGCTCTCGGCACTTTTGTATCTTAGCTTACCATCTTTGAATATCTTCTCTATTGCCCTATGGAGAAAAAGCCCAAGAGCTATGTCAGCTTTCGTCACCGGTTTTATTTTATCAACATAAATAAGCTTATATTTCTGTAAGCACTCGCTTGCTATCTTTATCTTGGTAGCACTCCACTTTGGCACAGCTGCCATGAAAATATCTCGTAGGCTTATTTAAACTAATTTCTGTATGAAAAAATATAAGTCGAAAAATAGCTTTTCACATACTCTTGTGTTTAGAATTCTATTGTGTGGTCTATTTCTTGCTTTTTCTTTTTCTCCGCACTCCACTCTTGCGAACGTTTGCTTCGTAAGAAATTTTCAGCTCTGAAAACAGGAACACGTACAAGATTTCGAGAATGCCTACTGTATTCACAAGCAACAGCACTACAAACCACACAAGATGTCCTTTCCTTGCTGCTTTCCATAACGCTATGCCTTTCCATGCAAGACTCCATACTAGGACAAGCACAAGCAAGGCAGGAGAAATTCCAAGCAATGAGGCCATATTTGCTATTTCTGCTGTCATGCCCTAACCAATAACCGGCGGTTTTTAAATATTTGTTTTTTGTTTCTCAGTAAAATTATTAAACTAGCGTAGCATGAAAAAACCATGGATGCTAAGCAAAGGTTTGAGCTCGTAACAAGAAATACTGCGGAAATCATAACGAAGGAAGAGTTGCATGCTTTGCTGGAAGAAAAACAGCATCCAAAAGCTTATTGTGGAATTGCACCAACAGGACCGGTGCATCTTGGATATTTCATTCCATTCAGCAAGATTCTAGATTTTGAAAAGGCTGGCATAGAAACAAAGATATTGATCGCTGATCTTCACGCTGCGCTCGATGACCTGAAAACTAGATGGGAAGTGCTTGACAAAAAAGCTGAATATGTTAAGAAATGTATAGAGCTTGCACTACCATGGGAAAAGAAACCAAAATTCGTAAGAGGAAGCGAGTTCCAGCTGAACAAAAATTATGTGCTTGATGTTCTGCGTGGCTCAACTATCACTACGGTAAAGAGAGCTATGCGTGCTGCCTCAGAGGTAACAAGAATGAAGAATCCGAAAGTAAGCGAGTTGATTTATCCTGTAATGCAGGCTCTTGACGAGCAATATCTTGATGTTGATATACAGCTCGGTGGTATAGACCAGAGACACATAATGGCTCTCGCACGCGAGCTCTTGCCAATGCTCGGTTACAAGAAACGTGTCGAAATTATGACACCTCTTGTTGCGAGCTTGCAAGGGCCAGGGACAAAAATGAGCGCAAGCTTGCCAAAGACACATATAAAGGTTTATGATTCAGAGGAGGGTATAAGGGAAAAGATAAGAAAAGCCTATTGTCCTGAGGGCATAGCAGAGGATAATCCAATATTACAGCTGGCCCGCTTCATAATCTTTCCTGCAGAAGGCAAGATGAAAATAGAGCGCGAACCAAAATACGGTGGAACTCTCGAGCTAAACAATTACGAAGAGCTCGAAACATTGTTCTCAGAAAAGAAACTTCACCCTCTCGACTTGAAAAATGCTGTTGCTGAATATCTTATAAAGATACTGAAAAAAGCTCGTGATTACTTCAACTCGCACCGAGACATGCTGGAAGAGCTTGGCCCAGAATTTCTACCATAACCAATATCGCTGATTACTAAAAAAGATTACAAAAGAGGTTCAGATTCCCAAAGATATTCCGGCCCGTGTTTTATCTTTTCTATCTTTCTAACCTCTATTTCAGTTGTGATTTCAAAATAAAAAAGAAAAAATAAAACGAATTTACTCTATATCTATCTCATTACCCTTGCTTTCCTCTGCCTTAGGCAGTCTCACTTCAAGGATACCTGCCTCATACCTTGCTTTTGCTTCTTCTGGCTTCACCTTGCAAGGTAGTCTTAGCTTGCGGTAAAAACTTCTGTAGGCTTTTTCTGCTCTCATCATGCCTTCTTTCTCGATCGTTGCCTCATGCTTCTTCACAGCTTTTACCTCTAGCGTGTCTGCTGTTGCTACAAGCTGAATATCTTCCTTGCTCAAACCAGGCATCTCTAGCCTTACTATAACCTCGCTCTCTGTCTCCTGCATTTCTGCAAAAGGCTCTCGCGCCTCTGCAGGAATCTCTGTCTCAACGTCAAGGTCAAATTCTGGAAATCGCAAGCTGACTCTGCTAAGTCTATCGAAAAGCCTTTCCATCTCGCGTTGCATGCGCCTGATCTCATCAAATATGCTTGCCATTTTACCATCTAGCCATAAAATATATTTTTAATTATATCTATTATTATATATGCATTCGCGTATTTAAATTTTTTCCTTCTCTTAATTACAACATGAAGCAGGTTGCAAAAAATTCTGAACTATTCGCCTTATTTCCTCCCAGCATTCTTCTATGCTTTTGCTGCCGTCCACCAAAAAAGTGTTAGGATAGAAATCCTGGAGCGATAGGTAAGCTTGCCTCACTCTTGCTAGCTTTGACAACGTGTCGAAATATTCATTCCTGCTTCTCGCTCTTGTTATTCTGCGGAACGCAATTTCTGGCTCCACATCTATTATTATCGTTATATCTGGCTTGAGAAATTCTTTGTTAAGCTTTTTTAGCTTTTCAATGGCTATGTTAAGACTTCCATAGGCTATGGTCGAAAGAGTGTAGCGGTCGCAAACAACATCATAGCCTTCTCTAAGCTTAGAATTTATTTCCCTAACATGCTCTCTGCGGTCTTGCAAAAAAAGTTTTTGCAAGCTTTCATTATCGATATCCTTTGCCTGTAAGTGTCTCCTTATTTCTCTACCGATACTGCCGTCTGTCGGTTCTCGTGTTAGCCAAACTCTCCTTCCACGCGATCTAAGAAAGTTAACAAGTTTTTTTGCTTGTGTTGTCTTACCGCTTCCATCTATACCTTCAAGAACAATGAACAGCCCTAACATGATATTCATAGCTCACAGATATTTATAAAATTTGTATTAACATGAGAAAGTAGTAAATGAAATTTCATTCTCCGTTTGAGAAAAATCAAAAAAATATTCTGTATTACAGAAATATTTATATATGCTATTCGCTCCCAAATTTCCGCTGACACAATAAATTGTGATAATAACAAAGAGGAACCACAAGATATTGTGGTAAAATAATGAGATGTCCGTACTGTGGGAAAGAAGAAAGCAAGGTCGTGGATAAGCGAAACACATCAAGAGGCATTAGGAGAAGGCGTGAATGTCTCGGATGTGGAAAAAGGTATACTACATATGAGAGAATAGAGCCAGCAGAATTTTCCGTAATAAAGAAGGATGGCAGACGTGAAAGATTCAGCAGAGAAAAGCTTAAAGCAGGCATAGAGAAAGCTTGTGAGAAGAGGCCGATCAGCATAGAAAAAATAGAAAAGCTCGTTGATGAGATTGTTGAAGAGCTAAGGAAGAAAGGAAAAAAA
Source organism: Candidatus Pacearchaeota archaeon (assembly GCA_017608705.1). Taxonomy (GTDB): domain Archaea; phylum Nanobdellota; class Nanobdellia; order Pacearchaeales; family GW2011-AR1; genus JAFCFJ01. The sequence goes on along the minus strand of JAFCFJ010000004.1, from coordinate 16,630 downwards.
GAAATCAAAAGTAAAGCGATAGGTGAACTGGTAATGCGTAAGCTCAAGAAACTAGATAAGGTCGCATATATAAGGTTCGCCTCAGTGTACCGCGAATTTGCAGATATTAATGAATTCAAAGAGGAGCTAAAAAGGCTTGCAAACAAAAAAACCAGAACAACTAAAAAATATAAACAATATAAACAAAAATGAAACAAAAAATGCTCGAAGATATACTGAATATAGTTGTAAAAAAGCGTGATGGAAGCAAAGAGCCATGGAACAGAACAAAAATTGCTGAGGCAATATTCAAAGCTGCAAGACGTGTTGGTGGCCGTAATCGTGAGCTGGCGGAAGAGCTAGCGAGAAAAGTTGAAGAAAGAATAAGGCAGAGAGTATATGAGGAAGGAAAGGAAATAATTAGTGTGGAGGAAATTGATAATGAGGTGCTCAACGTGTTGAAGGAAACGGGACATGAAACTACATATGCTTCGTACAAGAGTTATAACGAGAAACGCAAAGCCGTGAGAAACTTATTGATAAAAGGTAACGGCTTGACAGACACTACCGATTATGCTTTACTCATCACAAGTGATAATGAAGAACTTGTGCCTTGGAACAGAAACGAGCTTGAGAAAAAACTCATCGAAAATGAAGGACTCACGCCAGAATTTGCAACTACTGTAACGAAAGAAGTTGAGAACTATCTTGTTGCCATATTAGAAAATAGGCCTGAAGGAAAATCGCTGATATTGCCAGAGGAAATAATAGAAAGCTTAATGAAAACTGTCCTTATCACCTATGGTTTGAAGCCACGCGAAACAAAGCAATCGATAGAAAATGACGCGATAGAGAGGCTGATTTTCTCGAAAAATCAGGAAAACTCAAACATAGCTGTAAATAATCCAGAAGCTGTCAATCTCGGGATTGCTGAAACAATTCTTAAGAAGTATGCCCTCAATACAGTGTTCAGCGAGGAAGTGGCAAAGGCGCATCTAGAGGCAATGATACATGTTCACGACCTTGGCTATCCAGACAGAGTTTATTGTTCGAGTCATTCTCTTGAGTATTTGAAAAAATATGGACTGAACAAAATAGTCCCGAATTTACAAGCAAAGTCCGCACCGCCAAAGTCTGCTGATGTGCTAACAGGACAGTTGCAAACAATGCTGGCAAGCATCCAAGCATATTGGGCAGGTGCTCTAGGAATCGGCTATCTAAACATTTTCTACTCACCGTTGCTTGAAAAACCTGAAAAAGTGGTAATAGGCAAACTTGATGGAAGAGATACTATGTTAAGGAAAAAGGATCTTGAGGCCCTCATTGAAAATGAAAGCCTATACATGGCTGAGAATGAAGAGGAAGCAAAAAAATATGAGGCAGAGGGAAAGCCTGTGTTCATAAAGAAAGAGGAAAAAGTCATGTTGTGGAAACCAACAGATAAAGAACTTTATCAGGAAGCGCAACGCCTCATATTTTCTGGTGCCCAGAATGCTTTTTCGCGTGGTGGCCAGACCCTTTTCCTCGATTTTAACATACATGCGAGTGTTCCTGCATACATGAGAAATGTGCCGGCTGTAGGGCCCGGCGGTAAATACATGAAGCTGCTTCCAGACGGAACAATCGAATTTATAGACGAAGATGAAATACAGCGTTTCTATAATGAGAAAAATCCTGATGATCCGCGTAACGGTGATGTTGTACAACCAAGCGATGGAAGTAGAATACTTACATATGCAGATTTTGAAGAAACTGCAAGAAGATTTGCTATTGCATTGATGCAGGTATGGGAGGATGGCGATAAGCATGGTAGGCCATTCCATTTCCCAAAATGCGACTTTCACGTTGATGAAAGCGTGTTCAATGATGAAGAAGCAAGGCGTGTGTTTGAAAAAGCATGCGAGCTTGCAAGCGTCAACGGCTCAACTTACTTCATATTCGATAGAGGAGATAGCGCGATACTTTCCCAGTGTTGCAGGCTAAGAGAAAAAATCGAGGATAAAGACATGCTAAAACATCCTGAGAGAATAAGATTCACGGGTTTCCAGAATGTAACTATCAACTTAGCGCAGGCAGCATATCGTGCCAAAAGAAAAGCAAAAAGCTTAGAGGAAAAGATAGAGGAAACACTGAAGAACATCGATGAAGCGATGGAAATAGCATTCAAGGCACATATGGAGAAAAAAGAATATATCCAGAGGTTGCTCGAAACCGAGGGCTCACCACTCTATAATTTGGGGCAGCCTTCAGATGATGGCACGCCTTATCTTGATCTTGAAAAGGCCACGTATATTATCGGATTAATAGGTTTGAACGAGGCGGTACTGGTATTGACAGGAAAAGAGCTTCACGAAAGTAAGGAAAGTTATGAGCTAGGCCTTAAGATAATATCACATATGTATGGCAAGATCCACGAGTTCAAAAAAAGGAGTGGGCTCAAATTTGCGCTTGAAGAAACACCTGCTGAGTCTGCGACAAGACGGCTCGCAAAAATAGATTTGAAGAATTTCCCCGAGGCGAGAGAGGTTGTAAAGGGAACAAAAGATGCGCCTTATTATACAAATTCCATCCACTTCCGAGCTGATGCACCTGTGAGCATGCTCGAGAGGGTCGTGGGGCAGTCAAGATTTCACAGCATGATAGAAAGCGGTGCCATAATCCACGCTTATGTTGGAGAGAAACTTCCATCAGCAGAGGCTATAATGAACTTTATCGAAAAAATTTACAGGAAAACACAGGCAGCACAAGTAACGATTTCGCCAGAATTTACAGAATGTGACGACTGCGGCAAGCATGAGCTTGGCTTCAAAGAGAAATGTAGCTATTGTGGCTCTGAGAATGTTTCACACATAACACGAATAGTGGGCTATTATAGCAAGGTAGAAGACTGGAACAAATCAAAACAACAGGAGAGAATAGACAGAAGTAAGGCAACAGATTATTATGCAAATTTCTCTTCAGAAATTGACTGGATTCACGAGGTGCCAAAACCAAAAGATGGAAAACTTGAAATTATGGTATTTGGTAAAGAAGGGTGCGGCTTTTGCCATAATCTCTATGAGAATATAGAAAGACATGTAAAATCTCTTGGAATAGATAATATTGAGCTGAAATTCTATGATATAGAAAATGACAAAGATGCACGAGTTATTGCTGCATGGCATAACATACCGCTTGATATTGTGCCGAGCCTTGTGATCCAAGATGGGAACATTTACGTCAAAGAATCTACAAGGGTGGAGAATGGAAAGTATAAGCTTATCAGCCCAAGAGTGTACACGAATATTCTGAAAGAATACAGGAAGAAAAAATAGCTAAGAATTTTTCTTAACATCAGAATATCGAAATCTTTATTAAGATAGATTTTGCACACTTTGTAGAGATTATGGAGTGGATAGTGTTGAGGAAAAATGGAGAACGAAAAGGTGGAAGAGATAGCATCAATCCAGGAATTCGAAAAGTTTGTTGCGAATGGTATCGTGGTGATAGATTTCTTCACCGACTGGTGTATGCCATGTGTCATGCTTTCTCCTGTGCTTGATGAACTGGCTGAGAAACACAAAGGTAAGATAAAATTTGGCAAGGTAAATGCAGAAGATGTGCCAGAACTTGCAACTAAGTTCAAAATCATGTCCGTTCCCACTCTTGTGATATTCAAAAACGGGAAGGAAGCCGAGAGAATTGTTGGCGCGGTCTCTGCAGAGAGTATAGAAGAGAAACTCAGAGAGATTGAGGCTTAATGAAAAATTTAAAAAACTCTTTCTCTATGTTGCTCAGAGGCCCCGTAGCTCAGCCTGGTAGAGCACTGGCCTTTTAAGCCAGGTGTCGCGGGTTCGAATCCCGTCGGGGCCATTGCCACATGGAAAATTTTTCTGTTGCTACTTTATGAAACAACGAAACAACAAGAAATTTTATAAGCAATAAATTACCGTTGATAGTGATGTCAAGTGTTAAGCTACAAACCGTAGACAAAAAAGAGATTATAAAAGCGCTAGAAGAAGAACTCATAAGACGTGTCGAAAAAAGACCCTATTTCTGGAACGGAGAATGGCGGTGTCCCTACATCTGGGGCAAAGAGTGTTGCGCGGGAAGGCCAGAGAACATTGAGAATTGTATATGTTATGTTGGCAAACACGGGATTGAATGTGCAGTTAATGAAGAGGTAGATTTATGCATCAAAGAGATGAAATACTGGATATAACCGCAAGAGCAGGAAACTCTAAGCACAGAAGCGAAAGATTTAAAAACGCAAATATTAAGAATTTAGTATCGCCAAGTTGTTAAAGTGATTTTTGCTCTTTCGTGAGTATCTCACACGCCTAAAAAATGCATATCCTACAGCCCAAACATACTAAGCTAAGCGAGAAAGAAATTTCTGAGTTGCTTGAGAAGCTAAATGTAAGCAAGAGTCAGCTCCCAAAAATAAAAATCAGCGATCCCGCCTTACCAAAAGACTGTAAGGTTGGTGATGTGATCAAAATAGAGCGGGAAGAAGGTGTTTATTACAGGGTTGTTGTTCCTGACTGAATTTTCAAATGGAAAAGCCAGCAGCTAAGCGCATAATGGAACGTTCTGGAAAAGAAAAGAGGCACATACTTGTAGAGAATTATCTAGCTAGCCATTCACTTGTCGAATCGAATATTCGTTCTTTCAACGATTTCATCGAGCGAAGGATGCAAGAGATAGTAGATGATATAAATAAGAATATCCCTCGCGAAGAAATAGATCTAGAGCTTGGCAGGATAGAAGTTGGAGAGCCAAGCATAAAAGAGGCTGATGGCAGCCTAACATTGCTAACACCAACAGAAGCAAGATTGAGGAACATAACATACTCTGCTCCTGTATATCTTGAGATCACATTGCGGATGGATGGTCAGCAAGAAACACAGCGTGTGGAAATAGGCAGAATTCCAATAATGGTGAAAAGCAAGGTATGTCCTGTGAGCAGAATGACGAAGGAAGAAATGATAAAAGCAGGAATTGATCCGCTAGATCCGGGCGGATATTTCATCATCAACGGAAATGAGAGAGTAATGGTTCTTACTGAAGATTTGGCTGAGAACCAGCCATTCATAGAAAAAACAGCAGGAAAGCTACAGCTTAGGCTATTTTCGCAACGTGGCTCTTATAGAATCCCAATAACAATAAATGAAAAAACAGATGGCATTATTCAGATAACATTCAGCCGTTTCAGGAATATCCCGGCTATAATACTTCTCAAGGCACTAGGCCTTACGAAGGAGGCAGACATCGCAAAATATGTTGGCAAGAAATCTGACTTGCTCATCGTAAATCTGTACGAATTTGCAAATATAGCGACAGCAGAGGAGGCAATGCTCAAAATAGCCGAGTTAGCTGGTTTTCACGGCACAAAGAAAGAAATACTCGACAGGATAAATCAAAGACTCGACGCTTATTTCTTGCCACACATAGGCACAGACAAGAAAGACAGAATAGAAAAAGCAATCACGTTATGTAAGATGATAAAACAGTTTCTCATAGCAAAAGAAAATCCAGAGCTTGTAACAGATAAAGACCACTATGCTAACAAGCGTGTAAGGCTAAGTGGCGACATGATGGCTTCTCTCTTCCGTGTTAATCTCAACAGTCTTGTGCGTGACATGATCCACTCCTTGCAAAAATATCATAGGAGAGGGAAGGTATTTGGAATAAAGAGCATAGCAAAGGCAACATTGTTCTCGCATAGGATAGAAAGTGCAATAGCTACTGGAAATTGGGTAGGTGAAAGAACAGGGGTGACGCAAAATATGGACAAAACCAATTATTTGGCGGTGATGTCCCAGCTACAGCGTGTTACGAGCATGCTTTCTGGCCAGCAAGAAAATTTCCTTGCAAGAACACTACATCCAACACATTACGGAAGATTTTGTCCTATAGAAACACCAGAAGGTACAGAAATCGGGCTGAGGAAAAATCTTGCCCTACTAGCTAAGATATCAACAGCGGTGGTATTTGATGAAGCCAATTTTATAGAATTACTCTCAGAACTTGGCGCGGAAACAGGCGAAAATAAGCATGAAGGTAAAACTGACATATTCTATAATGGGAAGTTTATAGGTAGCACAAATGAGGCAGAAAGGCTAGTGAGTGAGTTAAGGAAAAGAAGAAGAAAAGGCGAGCTTCCTGGAGAAATGAGTATAAGATATGATGACACTTATGACATAATCTACATTTCCACAGAAGTTGGCAGGGTCATGAGGCCACTTATCATTGTAGAGAATGGTAAACCAAAACTTACAGATGAACACCTTAGACTTGTTGAGGAAGGAAAACTTAACTGGGAAGATCTTGTGAAAGAAGGGATAATAGAATACATAGATGCTGCAGAAGAAGAAAACTGCTTAGTGGCTGTTTACGAACACGAACTAACAAATGAACATACACATCTCGAAATAGACACGATAGCATTCCTCGGTCTTGTAACGAGCCTCGTGCCTTATGCGAACCATGATCAAAGTTCAAGGCTCAATCGTGGAAGCAAGACACAGAAGCAGGCACTAGGCCTATATGCCGCAAACTTCCTAAGCAGAATAGATACAGATGTTAGCATATTGCATTATCCTCAAAAACCAATTGTCAGGAGTTTCGTCTATGATTATCTTGATTTCTATCCTGCAGGCCAAAACATGGTCGTGGCCATCATGACATTGGATGGCTATAACATAGAGGATGCAATTATTTTGAACAAGGGAAGTGTGGATCGCGGTCTCGCAAGAAGCACATATTTCAGACCATATTCAACCGTAGAACGAAGTTATCCTGGTGGGCTCAAAGATTCCATTTGTGTGCCAGACAAAGACACAACAGGTTACAGAACAGAACAAAACTACCGTTTCCTTGAAGAAGATGGAATAGCATATCCTGAAGCTGAGCTCAGAGAGGGAGAAGTTGTTATAGGTAAAGTCTCGCCGCCTAAATTTTTGTCAGAAGCTAGAGAAATCACTATAAGGACAAAGAAGGAGGCGAGTGAGGTTATAAGGCAGGAAGAAAAAGGAATAGTTGATGCTGTATTCATAACCGAAGATAGTGAGGGCAACAAAGTAGTGCATGTAAGAACTCGTGACTTACGTATTCCTGAACTTGGCGACAAATTCTCGACGTCGCATGGTCAGAAGGGTGTTGTTGGCTATATCGTGCCTGAGGAGAATATGCCTTTCTCTGCCCGTGGCATCAAGCCAGATATAATATTCAACCCCCATGGTATCCCTAGCAGAATGACTGTCGGCTATCTTATAGAGCTACTTGCCGGCAAAGTTGGCTGTCTCTCAGGCAAGATCATAGATGGTACACCATTCTCAGGCCAGACAATAGAAGAGCTCGAACAACAGCTCAAGGAGCTTGGTTTCAGATATGATGGGAAGGAAACATTCTATAATGGTATCACTGGTGAAGCTCTTGAAGCAAAGATCTATGTTGGAAACATGTATTATCTCAAGCTTAAGTATATGGTAAGTAACAAGATCCATGCAAGAGCAAGCGGCAAAGTTACGCTTTTGACAAGGCAACCTGTCGAAGGTAGGGCACACGGTGGTGCTCTAAGGCTGGGAGAAATGGAACAGCAAGCTCTAGTGGCCCATGGAGCAAGCCTGCTTTTGAAAGAACGTTATGATTCCGATAAAGTAATAGTCCATGTATGTATGGAATGTGGTGCTCTCGGCATCAAAGACCATATAAGAAACAAGCTTTATTGTCCGTTATGCGGAAGCAAGAAAATAGAGCCTGTTGAATTATCGTATGCATTCAAGTTGCTTGTTGATGAATTGCAAAGCATGCATATACTAACAAAATTTGAACTCAAGAATAAATACGAGGAGTAAAATGGAGATAATAAAGAAACAGGTGCGCAGTTTATGTTTCAGCTTGCTTAGCCCTGAGCAAATAAAAAAGTTAGGCGCAGCTAAGATAGTTACGCCTGAACTTTATGACGTGGATGGCTATCCGGTAGATGGAGGTCTCATGGATTTAAGGCTTGGCGCGATAGATCCGGGAGTAAGATGTAGGACATGTGGTGGCAGGCTGAAAGAATGTCTTGGTCATCCAGGCTATATAGAGCTGGCAAGACCTGTGATACATGTAAAATTTGTTTCATTAATTCAAATATGTCTCAGCGCGTTCTGCAAAGAATGCAATAGGCTTAAGCTCACAGAGAAAGAGCTCAAAAAATACAGGAGTGCAAAGGAAAGAATAAAGAAAGCAAGCTCTGCCAGAAAATGTCCGCATTGTGGGGCAGAAAGCCAGAAAATAAAGGTGGAAAAAGCAACCCTTGCGTTCTATGAAGGAAAAACTAGATTGTTTCCTACAGAAATTCGTGAAAGGCTGGCTAGGATACCAAATGAGGAGCTGAAACTTATAGGAATCAATCCGGAGGCGACAAGGCCTGAGTGGGCTGTCCTTACATTACTCGTCGTACCACCTGTCACGACAAGGCCAAGCATCACGCTTGAAACAGGAGAGAGAAGCGAGGATGATTTAACGCACAAGTTGAGTGATATAATCAGGGCCAACCAGCGACTATGGGAAAGTCTCAATGCTGGTGCTCCAGAGGTAATCATAGAGGACCTATGGGAACTGCTACAATATCATGTTACAACTTTCTTCGATAACACGCTGAGTAGCATTCCTCCTGCAAGACACAGAAGTGGGCAGATTTTGAAAACAATCACTGAGAGAATAAAAGGCAAAGAGGGAAGAATAAGACATAATCTTGCAGGAAAGCGTGTTAACTACAGCAGCCGTACAGTAATATCGCCTGATCCGTACTTACACATAAATGAAGTTGGCGTGCCGTATGAGATAGCTACAGTTCTTACTGTGAAGGAAGCTGTAACAGAGTTTAACATAGAGAGAATGAAGCAGCTTATAATGAATGATGGTTATCCTGGAGCAAACTATGTGATCAGGCCTGATGGAAAGAAAAAGAGAATTACACCTGAGCTACGCGAAGAAATCATCGAGGAGCTTGAGCCTGGATATTTTGTCGAGAGACACTTGCAAGACGGCGATGTTGTGCTTTTCAACAGACACCCTAGCTTGCACAGACCTAGCCTAATGGCCCATTTCGTGCGTGTGTTACCTGGAAAAACCTTCAGATTACATCCTGCAGCATGTTTCCCATACAATGCTGATTTCGACGGAGATGAGATGAATGTGCATAGTCCTCAGACTGAAGAAGCGAGGGCAGAGGCCAAGATACTAATGGATGTTAAGCAAAATCTCATTTCGCCGAAGAATAACACAAACTTGCTTGGCTGCATCTCTGATGCGGTAACAGGAAACTATCTCCTCAGCATGACAATATTGCCAAGAGAAAAAGCGATGCAAGTACTGTTCGAAGCCGGCGTAATTGCCGAGTTTGCAAAGAAGAATATAGAAGGAAAAGAGGTAATTTCTGCTGTATTACCAAAAATAAATTTTGAAACAAAAACAAAGAAATGTCTCGGAGAAGATTGCCCATATTACAAGAATTGCAGAAAGGAGAAATGTCCTTACAATGCATATCTATTAATAAAAGATGGAAAACTTATTTCAGGAGCAATAGACAAAAATACTTTCGGTGTCGAAGACGGTATGCTTATCAGATTGTTAGATGCTGTCGTAGGTCGCGATGAAACTTTTGAAACCTTAAGAAAGATATTTGCATTAGGAACAAACTATCTTACCAAAAGAGGTATAACGATAGGTATAGAAGATATAAACGTAAATGAAAAAGTAAAAAAGGCCACAGAGGAAATAATAAGAGAAGCTGAAAAGAAAACAGAAGAAATAATAGAAGCTTATTATAATGGCACACTCGAGGCGTTGCCAGGAAAGACGAGAGAAGAAACAAGAGAAATAAAGATAATGCAGATTCTCAATGAAGTAAGAACAAAAATAGGCCAAATAGTAAAAGAAGAATTTCCTACGGAAAATCCTGTTAGCAGTATTATAGAGGCAGGAGCGGCAGGAAGCATGCTTAACATAACACAGATAGCCTGTTCTGTTGGACAGCAGGCACTTTGGCAAGAAAGAATCAATCTCGGTTATACTGGCCGTACTCTCTCTCACTTCAGGAAACATGATCTGTCTCCTAAAGCTCACGGTTTCATATATTCTTCATTCATGAAGGGTCTAGACCCAGACGAATTCTTCTTTGGGGCGATGACAGGAAGAGACGCACTCATGGACACCGCATTGAGAACTCCGAAGTCGGGTTATCTTTACAGACGTCTGGCAAATGCGTTGCAAGACTTACGTGTAGAATATGATGGAACAGTGCGTGACGCGTCGGGCAGAATTGTACAGTTTGTATATGGTAGCGATGGTTATGATGTCAGCAAATTACACTTGCAAGAAAAGATTGCTCCTGGCGAAGCCATTGGAATAGTAACAGCCCAATCCTTTGGCGAGCCGTCAACACAGATGGCACTCAATGTGTTCCACTTCGCTGGCGTGCAGGAAATGCAGATCACGCAGGGTTTGCCACGATTGATCGAAATTTTCGACGCCAGGAAAAAGCCAAGCACGCCAAGCATGGAGATCTATCTCGAGAAAGAGTATAATAATGAGAAGCAAGCAAGGATCCTTGCAGAAAAAATAAAAGAAGTTAAGTTGCAAGAAGTAATTTCAGAAATAAATGTTGATTTCTCTAACAAGAAAATAAGAATTATTCTCGATAATTCCGCATTGAGATCGGCCCACATTACACCAGAGACACTCTCGAAGAGACTTACGGAAAAAGGATACAAAAATAAGTTAAAAGATAACACGATAGAGATATCAAGAGCTAACGCTGATTTCAAGGATATTTATCGCTACAAAGAGAAGCTCAAGAACGTTGTGATTTCTGGCGTTCGTGGAATAGAGCAGGTGTTAGTTGTTAAAAGAGGAAGTAATTATGTAATATTGACGTCTGGCTCTAACCTCAAAGAAGTAATGAAAATAAAAGGAGTAAACAAAGAGAAAACAATAACTAATGACATTCATGAAACAGAGGAATGTCTCGGTATAGAAGCTGCAAGGAACCTCATAGTAAGAGAAGTGAAAAAAGTGCTAGAGGCACAGGGAATGGATATAGACGAGAGACACATATGGTTTGTTGCTGATGCCATGTGCATGAGCGGAACTGTAAAAGGTGTCACAAGAATGGGCGTGATCGCCGAGAAAGAATCTGTGCTAGCAAGAGCAAGTTTTGAAACCCCAATAAAGCAGTTTGTTGCAGCAAGCATAAAAGGTTCACGTGAAGAGTTGGCAAGTGTGATAGAAAATATCATATTGAATCAGCCAGTCCCTGTAGGAACAGGTTTGCCAGGATTAATGGTAAAGGTTATAGGAAAACTCGCCTAGCCTACATCAAAGAAACGATAAGAGGGCACGTTAACTTTATTAACTACATCATGCTCAGTAAGGAAGTAAAATGGGAAAAACCCTCGACATGCAGCTAATTCGTTATATCAACTTATTCGAAAAAGTTTCAGGAATAAGGCCGAAGAGTTGTTTTATTTATAACTCTTCCATAGTATTTACTGTGGTTCCACGACAGATTTCTAGGGCAATAGGAGAAAATGGAAAGAATGTGAAAAAACTTGTTAAAATTTTAGGAAAAAAAGTAAAAATTGTTGTTGAACCGAGGAGTATAGAGGATATAGAAAACTTTATTACAAGCATAGTCCATCCTGTAAAAGTAAATGAGATAAAAGTGAACGGTGAAGAGGTGATTATAAATGCAGGCAGGCAGAATAAAGCATTATTGATAGGAAGAAACAAATCTAGGCTTGAGGAAATGCAAAAAATATTGGAAGAATATTTCGGGATAGAAAAGGTAAAGATTGCATAAAGATAATAAAAAGATTTAAAAATCAAACCTTTCCTGAATTATTTATCGCCGTTCTTTTCGGCTAAAATGGGACTCTTTAGCGCGCTCAAGTTGAAGAAGAGAAGGAAAAAGTTTAGATGGAAAAGCGTGAAATATAAAAGGCGTGCGCTGAACCTCTATGAAAAAGCCGATCCCCTTGAGGGAGCGCATCAAGCAAGAGGAATCGTTATAGCAAAAGTACAGAGAGAAGCAAAACAGCCAAACTCTGCTATGCGTAAATGTGTGATGGTCCAGCTAACAAAAAATGGAAAAAAAGTTATTGCTTTTGTGCCGGGCAACAATGCTATAAAGTTTGTTGATGAGCACGACGAGGTTATTATAGAGCGCATAGGCGGAAAGCAAGGAAGAAGTAAAGGGGACATGCCTGGCGTGAGGTTCCAGGTGATAAAGGTCAATAATCAACCTCTCAAGATGCTTGTCAAAGGCAAGATAGAGAAGGGTAGACGTTAGGATGGAAGAAAAAAATAAAAGCGAAAGTGAGAAGGTGCTTGGAATATTCGATGTTAGTAACGTAAAGGTGGAAGATCCAGGACTGAAGCGTTATATAAATCTTGAGCCAAAACTTCTCGTGAAGACTCATGGGAAGGCAAGGCAAAGATTTGAAAAAGCAAGAGTGCATTTGCTCGAGAGGCTAGCTAATATTTTGGCTGTTCCAGGACATAGAGGCAAGAAACATAAGATAATAACAAAACATGCTACTGGAAAATACAACAAAAACATGAAAATCCTGATCGAGGCATTGAAAATAATCGAGGAAAAAACAGGAGAAAATCCTGTCCAAGTCCTTGTCAAGGCAATAGAGAATGCTGCTCCGCATGATGAAATTACAACAATAGAATACGGTGGTGCGCGCTATCCGCAGGCTGTTGATACCTCGCCATACAGACGTTTAAGTTTAGCATTGAGACACATAGTTCATGGCGGCTATGATAAGGCTTTCAACAAAAAAACAACCATTGCTGAAGGACTTGCACAAGAAATAATCCTTGCCTATCAAAATAGCCCTGAAAGCTTTGCAATACAAAAGAAAACTGAAAGCGAAAGACAAGCTGACGCTGCACGCTAAAATGGCAAGCGAAGAAGAGCAAATCAAGAAGATTTTGGAATTGATGCGCAAGCCAGAAAAGATAAGAAATATAGCCATAATTGCGCATATAGACCATGGCAAAACAACTATGACAGATTCGCTTCTTGCCGGAGCTGGCATGATAAGTCAGGAGCTTGCAGGTAAGCTTCTTGTTATGGATTTCCACGAGGATGAGAGAGAAAGAGGCATTACAATAGATTCTGCAAATGTGAATATGTTGCACAATGTAGAAGGTAATGATTACCTCATCAACCTTATCGACACACCGGGTCATGTAGATTTCGGTGGTGAGGTTACGAGAGCCATGCGTGCTTGCGACGGTGCTGTCGTTGTCGTATGTGCAGCAGAAGGGATGATGCCACAAACTGAAACTGTATTGAGACAGGCCTTACGTGAACGTGTCAGGCCCGTGCTTTTTATCAACAAGGTGGACAGGTTGATCAAAGAGCTGAAGCTGGCTGGCGAGCAGATACAGGAGCGGTTTATCAAGATTATCAATTCTGTTAACAAATTTATTCGTAACATAGCACCAGACGAGCTTAAAGATAAATGGCTCGTTTCTGTCCAGGAAGGTAGCGTATCCTTTGGTTCTGCAAAGGATAGGTGGGCAATAAACTTCAATATAATGAAAAAAGAAGGAATTACCTTTGGAGATATAGTCAAAGCGTATGAGGAAAACAAAGTAGACGAGCTTGCCAAGAAACTGCCCCTTCATAAGGCTGTGCTTGACATGGTTGTGAAACATTTACCAAATCCTGTAGAGGCGCAAAAATATAGAATCCCGAAGCTATGGCACGGTGATCTCGAAAGCGAGGAAGGTAAGGCATTGTTGAATTGTGATCCTAACGGCCCCACTGTCTTCGTAACAACCAAAATTGTTGTTGATCCCCAGGCAGGCGAGATAGCTGCAGGAAGGCTTTTCTCCGGAACGATAAGGAAAGGCATGGAATTACATATGTTTGCGTGGTGTGAATGCTGGCGAAACCCTTGCAAGCAAGGAAATGGAACCTTTCGAGAGCATGAAACATATTTTCGAGCCAGTTGTTACTGTTAGCATAGAAGCGAAGAAGCCTGCTGATTTGCCTAAACTCATCGAAGTTCTGCGTGTTGTGCAAAAGGAGGATCCTACTGTTAAGGTTGAAATCAATGAAGAGACAGGACAGCACCTGCTTAGCGGAATGGGCGAGCTTCATCTTGAAGTCATAGCTAACAGAATTAGGACAGAGAAAGGTGTTGATGTCGTAACGAGCCAGCCTATTGTTGTTTACAGAGAAACAGTGCTCAAGCCTTCGAAGATATTTGAAGGCAGGTCACCGAATAAACACAACAGCTTCTTCATCATGGTCGAGCCGTTGGAGGATGCAGTTTATGAAGCTATAAAAGCAGGAGAGATACCAGAAGGAAGGATAAAGAAAAAGAATGAGGAGCTATGGAACAAACTTGCTTCGCTTAGTGTGAGCAATGAGGAAGCAAGACAGTATCGCGATATATACAACGGAAATGTTTTTCTTGATAAGACCCGTGGTATTGTGCATATAGGCGAAGTTATAGAGCTTGTTATGGATGCTTTTGAGCAAATGATGGACAACGGCGTGCTTGCAAGAGAGCCGTGCATGAAGCTCAAAGTTAGCCTAATGGATGCCAGACTTCATGAAGATGCCATCCACAGAGGTCCTGCGCAGGTTTATCCTGCTGTTCGCGATGCAATAAAGCAAGCGATCTTAGATGCTCAGCCTGTACTGTTCGAGCCTATGCAAATCCTACAGATAGAGTCGCCGGCACAGTTCATGAGCGAAGTTACCAAGCTCGTGCAAAGCAAGCGCGGCCAGCTACTCAATGTTGAGCAAGAAGCTGATCACGTGTCGATGCGTGTAAAGATGCCTGTTGCAGAAATGTTTGGTTTTGCTGGCGATCTACGCGGCTGTACAGAAGGTCGTGGTGTCTTTGCTCTCGTGGATCAGTTGTTCGAGCGCGTTCCTAATGAGCTGCAGGATAAGATAATAAAGCAAATAAGGGAAAGAAAAGGACTAAGCGAGGAGCAATAAGTTTAGTTGAGTAAAGCAAGCAAAGACCATAAAGCTAAAAGTTTTTTAAATCCTGAGGTGTGTCGAGATTATGGATCCTATCATGTTAGCAAATCTCTTAATTCTCGCCTTCATATTTTGGCTCTTCTACACCAGATTTTTTGGCGCAGAGTATTATCCAACAAGAAAAAGAATAATGAAAAGGATGCTTGAATTTGCAAATCTCCGCCATAATGATGTTGTGTATGATCTTGGCTGTGGCGATGCACGTCTTGTTGTGGCTTCAGCCAAATATGTTAGCAAGGCTGTTGGTATAGAGATCGACCCGCTACGCTTCATAATTTCGTGGCTCAATGTAAAACTTCACCGCCTTAGGAATGCACGTATAGTTTATGGGAATTTCTTCAATTTCAAGCTTAGCGAAGCAAGCGTGATATTTCTTTTTCTCAGGCAGGAAACAAATGACAAACTAAAATCTAAGCTCGAGAAAGAGCTCAAACCTGGTACAAGAATTGTTTCGCACCATTGGAAATTTACAGGATGGAAACCAGTAAAACAAGATAAAAAGCTGAAAGTTTACCTCTACGTTATAAAATAGTTGGACTTCTTGTTTTTTAGATAATAAAGGATAAACATAAAATTTATAAAGCATTAAAATTTTGGTTAGTTACTGTTGTTTTTTCGAGGTGAAAAATGGCACAAGAAAAACCTAATTTGAATGTGGTATTTGTGGGGCACGTCGACCACGGAAAGTCAACAATAGTCGGTAGACTGCTTTATGATGCAGGCATGGTGCCTGAGCAGGAATTGCAGAAATTGAGGGAAGAAGCACAGAAGCATGGAAAAGTGGGTTTTGAATTCGCATACGTGATGGACAAAATCAAAGAGGAGAGAGAACGTGGAGTTACTATTGACCTTGCATATAAGAAACTCGTTACACAGAAATGGCAGGTAACAATTATTGATGCGCCTGGTCACAAAGACTTTGTGAAGAATATGATTACTGGTGCAAGCCAGGCAGATGCAGCATTCCTTGTTGTGGCAGTGCAGCATGGAGTAATGCCTCAGACAAAGGAACATCTTTGGCTATTGAGAACGATGGGTGTTGACCAAATAGCAGTAATCATAAACCAGATGGATACTGTTAACTATGATGAGGCAAAATTCAATAAAGTAAAGGAGGACGTAACCGAACTGTTGAAGGCTGTTGGTATGAAGCCTGATGAGGTAACGTTTATAGCAGCATCTGGTTTGAAAGGAGACAACATTGTAAAGAAAAGCGAAAATATGCCATGGTACAAAGGACCAACAGTAATGGAACAATTCGACTTGTTCAAGGAACCGCAAAAACCAGTTGACCTGCCATTGAGAATGCCTATCCAGGATGTTTACGAAATTACAGGTGTTGGTACAGTGCCTGTAGGGAAGATAGAAACAGGAAAGATGAAAGTCGGACAGAAAGTAATCATTGTACCTGGCAGAACTGGTCGCGGTATCGAAGGTGAAGTCCGTAGTATAGAAATGCACCATGAGGCATTACAGGAAGCTGTAGCTGGTGACAATGTAGGTGTTAACATAAGGGGTGTTGGCAAGAAAGATGTTGAGCGTGGTGATGTGATTTGTGATGCAGACAAGCCTGCACCAGTAGTTGAGGAATTCACAGCGCAA
>JAFCFJ010000003.1 GCA_017608705.1 Candidatus Pacearchaeota archaeon | reverse complement strand
TTTTCAAATCGTAACTGCCAGTGCTTGCGGTGGAGTTGATATTTTCTCCCGGAGCAAGCAAATCTGTTATGTTGTTTCTGTTGCTTTGAGGCCATATCATATCATTTTTTGTGCCTGCGCCAACAGCCGTAACGTTTTCAATGCATGCCGGTGCTACTATATGTGTATAATTTCCATTATTTCCTGTTGCAGCTATTATGCTTATGTTGTTTGCGATTGCAGTGTTGATTTCATTTGTGAGATCGGGAAAGTTTGAATCACAATAATTATCAAAGAGTGCCTCTGGAGTTCCGAGGCTCATACTTATAACAGTGATGTTGTATTGGCTCGCGTGAGTGACGCACCAGTCTATCGCTATCTTTGCATTGCTTATCTGGCCTTCACCGGTGGCATTCAAAATTTTCATTGCGATGAGCTTTGCACCAGGAGCCACGCCTTTGATTGTTCCATTGGCAGCAATTATCCCTGCCACGTGTGTTCCATGACCATTATCATCAGCGAGCGAGCAGTTTTCAATACAACCTCTTGTTACATTCAGACAATCAATGACACATGTCACATTTTTCCCTTGTAAGTCCGGATGACTAAAATTCACTCCGGTGTCGAGCAAGCATATTGTTTCACCTTCTCCTGTAATATTAGTTCCATTCAGCCTGACAAGCCAGCTGGATGTTGCATTTACTATGTTGGTGCTTTCCTGTAACATAGCACGAATTATATAATCATAGCTTATGCTTTCAACTATACCACTTGCCAGAAGCTTAGCGAGCTTTGTTTTGTTTAGCCGTGCCAAAAAAAGATTGCCAGATGGCATTGGCAAAGCCCCTATCTCTCGTAAAGTACTTTTTCTTCTACTACTCAGCGCCATCACACCAAAAATTCCTTTTTTCTCCTTCAACTTTATTATCACTCTTGCCTCTCCATTTTTCTCCAGTTCTTGCAGAACTTTATTTGCTATCTTTACCTCACTATTCTTTGCATTTACTGAACTAGAAAAATAATATAAGAGCAAGATGGCTAGTGCGAGAAATAGCATTACTTGCCGACGCATTTTCCATTCACACATGCACACCTAATCTCTTTGCAGTTATACACGGCAGGACATATCAAGTCATGTGGGCAGTCAGCCAGTTTTTGCTGAAACTCTTTTATCTTACTTTTTGGCACACATTCTTCAAGCCCACCCATCTGACAGGAACAGCAAGTTATTTGTTGCTTAACACAATCAAAATCAAATCTACATTCAGCACCCTCAGGAATTCTCACTCTATAGAACAAGATATACATTGCGGCTATAAGCAAAACCAAAGTCGTAGTGAGGATAAATAAAATTTTTCTTTTTTTCATATCTGCTCGCTTTTCCCTCTTTTTCTTTTTACTTCTCATGATGAACTTTTAGTTTGCATATATTAAAAATCTTTTTGCTACAGCAACTTAAATTACATATAGTTTTATAAAGCACATTTTTCTTTTGAAGAGAATGGATATCTACACCATTGGCGGTTACAGTGAGGTCGGAAAGAATATGACTGCAGTGCATGTAGGTGATGATGTCTTTATTTTTGATGCCGGTCTTTTCTTGCCACCAATTGTGGAGCTTGAAGAGCCCGAACGGCAGTATAACGAGAAAAAGCTGCGAAGTATTGGCGCACTACCTTCTGATACGATACTGGATAAACTTAGTTTAAGGTCTAAAGTTAGGGCTTTACTCATAGGTCATGCACATCTCGATCATGTAGGGGCTACACCATATATAGCACAACGTTATAAAGCGGATATATATGGCACTCCTTTCACGATAGAGGTCATGCGTTCTTTGTTCAAGGATGCTGGTTTCAGGATAAAAAATAATGTCAAGATTGTTCAGCCTAATGCCACAGTAAAATTGAAGTCAAAAGCAGAGGCAAGGGCAGAATTTATTAACATAACACATTCAACGTTGCAGACAGCACTCATAGCTCTGCACACAAAACAAGGAACTGTCTTGTATGCAAATGATTTCAAGTTTGATAATTCTCCTGTGCTGGGAAAGAAGCCAAATTATGAGGCGTTGCGAAGATTGGGCAGAGAAGGTGTAAAGTTACTTATCGTTGATTCGCTTTATTCCAATGACCATAAAAAAACGCCAAGCGAAAAAATTGCACGTGGCTTACTCGAAGATGTTTTGCTGACAACAGAGAATGAAAATGCCGGGATTGTGGTTACAACATTCTCAAGCCATATAGCGAGGCTGAAAAGCATAGTTGATTGTGGCAAGAAATTAAATAGAAAGATAGTGTTTATTGGAAGAAGCCTCAGCAAGTATGTTAAGGCTGCTATGAAGATTGGGATGTGCCCATTCAAACAAGATATAACACTAGTAAGCTACCGTACCCATGTGGAACGGATTTTCAAGAAAATTGAAAAAAAGCGTAAACGCTATCTTGTTGTTTGCACGGGTCATCAGGGTGAGCCTGGCTCTATTCTCGAGCGTTTGTCTCGTGGCGAGTTTGCATTCAAGCTAGGGAGCCGTGACCATGTTATATTTTCATCAAAAACAATTCCCAATCCTATGAACATGGAGAACAAAGCAAGAATGGAAAAGAGGCTTCGTGCCCGTGGAGTGAGAATTTTTGACGAGGTTCATGTTTCTGGTCATGCTGCCCGTGAAGACCTGCGTGATTTTATCAATATGATAAATCCGGAACACATAATTCCAGCACATGGTGAACAAGAGAAGCTTGTTGGCATGATTGAGCTAGCGAAAGAGCTTGGTTATCGTGTTGGCAAAGAGGTACATTTGCTGAAAGATCACGATAGGCTAAGGATATAATGTCAAATTTATAAAGCTGGCATATGTTGAAATAATATGAGAGAAGATATCATTACAGCATTATGCAATGCTATTGAAAGGGGTGAGAGTTTAGAGCAAGCAAAGTATACGCTTGTAATGGCCGGATATCCAAGACAGGAAGTTGAACAGGCTGCAAATTTTGTATATGCAAAGCAAGAAAAAGGTATTGTGGTTCCAGAGGGGATCGTCAAGAAGAAACCCTCTTCAGAAAAAATAACCAGCTTTTCTGCTAAGAAGGGAAATATTACTTCTGCTGAGAGATCGTTGGTTGAATCTAAAGATATGAAGAATAGATCACAAAAAATTGGCGAAGGTAAGTTCAGAAAAAAAGACAAAAAAATACTGGTACTGATAATAATTGCTTCCTTCCTTTCCCTTGTTACTCTTCTCCTAATAATCTTCCGAAACAAGATTCTTGAGCTCTTGTTTGGTTAATAAAATTATTAAAATGTACGAGCCACGAGAAGACTCTTTCTTTATGGCCCAACAAGTTGAAGCTTTTTGTAAAAATCTTGAGGGTAAGAACATAAGCTTTCTCGATATGGGTTGTGGAACAGGCATTCTTTCTGAAGCAGCCATACGTGCTGGGATTCCGAGAGAAAAAGTAATGGCAGTTGACATAGATGAGGAGGCTGTGAGCTATGTTAAAAATAAAGGTATCAATGCTAAGGTCTCAGATCTTTTTTCAAACCTTGGCGATGAAAAATTTGATCTTATTGTGTTTAATCCCCCATATCTTCCTGCGAGCAGATATGATCGTGCCAAGGACACAACAGGGGGTAAATATGGTGATGAGACAATATTGCGTTTTTTACGGCAAGCTAAGAAATATCTTAGCGAGAATGGTAAGATATTGCTGTTGCTCAGTTCATTAACACCGAAAACGAGAATAGAGAGGCTTCTTAAAAGTCAGGGATTGAAATTGAGAAAGCTCTCAGAGAAAAAATTATTCTTTGAGACTCTTAGCATATGGCTTATCTCTCATACTTAGCCACTGCTTTCTTCGCTTCTGTGTAGCTAATAGCTATTGCTATTATTACCGTAAGAACCATTATCAAGGTATTAACAATATTCACTTCTTGTGAGATGAGGGCTGTTTTTACAGCATACACAAGGAATACATACCATACAAAATAAAACACAGCCTTTGCAAGCGCATCTTTTCCTTCAACTTCTGTTTCTTCAATTACTTCCTTGAGATACGATGCAATTATAAAACCTACAACCACAAGTATCAGCGCTCCAACTAATGCAGGAATAGGCAACAAGGCTTTCTCGAGCCAGCCCGTAAGTGTTGGCACATTTAGCGTGCCTAATGCAAGATATATGAAAAGCAAGTAAATGGACCATTTTATTATAGTGAGAATAAGCTCCAAAATACTCCACTTCACGGCTTTATCGGCCTTTATTTTTTCAAAAAACCGTCTTATCAGATACTTTACAAGTTTGCCAAGAAATATACCAACTATAATAAGCAGGATAGCAAGGAGAAGATTGAATATGAACTGATTCAGGTTTTGCCCTAATTTGTTTATACTAATAATCCCATAAAAATCCATTCTCTACATAAGATTCAACGAAAATATATAAACCTTTTGGTTATTATTTTTGAAAGTATATCCCTTCTTTGAGTTTTTTAACTACTTTCTTGGTATCCTTTTTTCTTTCTTTTTTCTTCTTCACGGTTATTTGATTTGGATGTCTCCTGTAAATATAAGTAATTATTGGATATTTCACAAGTTTGTATCCACGCCCGATCATCTGAAGAGCGAAATCACAGTCCTGGCTTGTAACAAGTGTCTCGTCCATTCGTAGACCGTCATCTATAATTTTTCGTCTTATCATCCATGAGGTGCTTGGTATATACTTGTTCTTGTGGAGAATCTGAGCAGCACCTTTTATCCTACTCAGGTCTTTTTTTCTTGCTCGTTTTAGTATTGTGATCAATGGTGCTTTGAACTCAAGAGCATCGTAGAATTCGGCTGTTTCTTCCTCTTCTCTATAAATAATTATATTTCCGTAGATTCCGTCTATTTCTGGATGTTGGTTAAGGAATTCGACTTGTTTTTTTATTCTCCCCGGAAACATTATATCATCACCGTCGTGGAATGTTATGTACTCTCCACGTGCATGTTTGAACCCAGTATTTATTGCGGCGGCCCTTTTTTTATTCTTTTTATGCACAAAAATTTTTACTCTCTTATCTTTCTTACTATACTTTTTTGCTATTTTCAGCGAATTATCTGTTGAGGCATCATCTACAATTATTAACTCGAGCTTCTCATATGTTTGTGATAAGACGGAGTCAATAGCCTCTTTCAGATATTGTTCACAATTATATATAGGCATAATAACACTAACCAATGGTCTTGGTTGTCTCATTCTTATTTTCGTTTTTGTTTTTTATCGATTTCTTTTTTTATGGATAGCCCTATCGGTATTCCAATAATTAGGGCTATTATTGCGCCGAGCATATAAAGGAGCATTCTGAATATCTCAAAGAAGGGTGTTGCTTTTATGTTGAAATGCTCTAAGATGGTAAGAACCGTGGCGTAAAGAACAATGAATTCTGCAAAGATAGATATCAATACTGAATACTCAGGATTTGGCCCAAAATTCAAATTAGAGACCTTAATGCTAACAATCTTCGCAAGAGTAAAACCTATTATAGCCACGATAATGGCAATTATTATTGACCGTGCTATGTTCAATATTCTGTCCAGTAGATATACTACTATTTCTATATTTAGCAACCTAGCAGATATGGAGAAAAAAAATAAGATTATAATCGCTTGAAAAACCAACACAAGCAGATTCAACAATTTTATGTAGTATATGGCATCTTCTGGTGTCTTTTCTTTTAGCCACGGTTCTATCTTTTTCTTTATATATCTACTTGCTAAGAAACCAAATAAAAATGCTAGTACTGCTCCTACAATCATTACTAGCGTGAAAATACCAAAGCTGGATAGTTCTATCCCGCTCAAAATTGATGAGGTACTCATTTTTTGGTTATTTGTTACTACTGGGCATTGAGTATTTAAATCTTATGGATTTAAAAACCCTTATTGTATATATTTTCAGAAAAATGGAAGATACAATCTCAAGGGCACTCAAAGAATCTATAAATGCTATAGTGGACCATATATTCAGAAAGCGTCTTAGAATAGGTTTTGTATGCCATCCGTTTATGGGTGGTAGTGGAATCTCTGCTATCTCTATTGCCACAGAACTTGCAAAGAGAGGCCATGATGTACATATTATAGTATATAAAAAACCATTCAGACGGATTAATCAAAATTTAGTGAAAATTCATCAGATTTCCATAAAGAAACATCCCGTATTTGAGTATTTCCCGATTACCCTCGCTGCAGCAGCAAAAATAGAGGAAGTAATAAAAAAAGAAAAACTGGATATAATAAACGTTCATTACGCTTTACCATATTCAGTTTCTTCCTACCTCGCTAAGCAGATGGTTTTTTCTTCTACTCGGAAGAATATACCCATAGTAACAACACTTCACGGAACAGATATCCATACTCTTGCTTGGAAAAAAGATTTCAAAAGCATAATTAGGTTTACACTTGAAAACAGTGATGGGATCACATCCGTATCCAGATTCTTGGCAGATCAGGCTAAGGAACTTGGGATAAAGAAGGAAATCAAGGTTATTTATAACTATGTAGACGAGCAGCGATTTAGAAGGTATAGGGATAGAAAAATAAGAGATTTGAGAAGGGACTTTGCTGAAAGAAATGAGAGAATAATTCTTCATGCCTCAAACTTCAGAAAAATAAAACGTATTGATGATATAGTCAGAGCATTCAAAAGAATAAGGAAAAAAGTACCATGTAAACTTTTGCTTATTGGTGACGGTCCAGAAAAATCAAAAATAAAGAGGTTAGTAGAAGAACTTAATCTAGCAGAACATGTTTTCTTTCTTGGGAAACAAGAGAAAATAGAGCAATTTTATGCTATAGCAGATTTGTTTATGCTTGTTTCATCCAAAGAAGGGTGTCCTCTTTCTATTCTCGAAGCCATGTCATCTGAAGTTCCTGTTATTGCCACAAGGGTTGGCGGAATACCGGAAATTGTAGTGGATGGAAAGACTGGATATCTCGTGGAGGTTGGCAATGTGGATGATATTGCAGAGAAAGCAATAAAAATACTATCCAAAAAAAGAAAAATAAGAGAAATGGGTAAATTTGCCAGAGCAGAGGTGCTAAGTAAATACACCAAAGAAAAAGTTGTTTTGGAGTATGAAAAATATTTCAGGAAAGTTCTTCTTAAAATTTAGTGTATTTATCATGCAAGATTTCATTATAAAGCTTGATAAACTTTTCTGCCATGTTTTCTGATGAAAACTTTTCAAGCTCTTTTGTGTATTCTACTTTCTTCTTTTTTTGGTGGTATATTCTTTCCATTTTTTCAAGTATCTCCTGCACATTGTTATTTACAAGAATTATTTTCTTTGAAATTTCTGGTATACCTCCAACTTTCGAGGCTATTATTGGCTTAGAAAACACCATTGCCTCTAATATTGCTAATGGCAAATTATCCAGTCCACTTATATGCAGATAACAATCACAAGAATTAAGATAATCATAGATATTCTGTGTCGGCCCGAGAAAAATTATGTTTTTGCATCTAGTTCTGGATTTTATTCTTTCAAGATGTTCTCCGCCTCCTGCAATATATAGCCTTGTATTTGGATATTTCTGATTCAGCTTTTCAAATGCTCTTATGAGATATACTATAGCATCGCATTTTTCTTTGTAGTCAAAATTTGTAATTGCAAGAAACAAATATTCTCCTTTTTTTCTCCTGATTTTTTTAGCTTTCTTTTTAATTCTTTTAGCATCAATACCATTGTAAATAACGTAACTTCTTTTTTTTATTCTCGTGGTTATTCTTTTTCTGAGGAAATGAGATGGAAAAACAAAATAATCTGCAAGCAAGGCCAAAAGATAATATTTTATGAACAATTTGATCCCTCTGCTTTTTGCTTCGCGAAAAAAATCCCCATGACAAGTGTAGAGTATTTTTTTTCTTATTAGCTTGGCATACAAAGTAAGCAAGAGAATACCTAGATTCGATACATATACATGAACTATACCACAATTTTTTATTTTTTGGAACCCTCTGAATATTTTTTTAGTAAAGATTTGTTTCCAGTTCGTTGAGAACTCTTCCAATATTATTTTCTCCGATAGTATCTTTTTTAGTTCTCTGGCCCATCGATATGGCCCTCCTAGTTTTTCTTCGTCCTTTGTCTTGTTCAATAGGAGGACTCTCATTCTAATATTGTTTAGCGAAGCTTATAATTTAAAAATTTAGCTGGGTTGTATCGCTATATTTTTATATTGCGTTTGCCCTAGTTCTGGAAATGAAATTTGCACATCTTGCTGACTGCCATCTCGGCTCATGGAAGCGAGAAGAACTGAGAAAGCTCAACTTAGAGAGTTTCAGGAAAGCAATTGACATTTGCATAGAAAGAAAAGTAGATTTTGTGCTTATTGCCGGCGACCTTTTTGATACAGCATATCCTCCTGTAGAGATCCTTGGCGAGACCTTTGCTATATTCAAGAAACTTTATGATGCTAAGATTCCATGTTACATTATCGCAGGCTCTCATGATTTTTCAGCTAGCGGAAAAACTTTCCTTGCTGTGCTGGAGCGTGCTGGTTTTTGTAAGAATGTTCATAATTTTGAGTTCAAAGAAGAGAGTATAGTGCTTAATCCTACCATGCATGGAAACGTAGCTATTTATGGCTATGCAGGTAAGAAATCTGGTATGGAAATTGCAGAACTTGAAAAAGTTAAGTTTCAGGATGCGCCAGGCCTGTTTAAGATTTTTATGTTACACACAACTATAGAGAGTGCAAGAGGCAATGTTCCGATGCCTGCAATAAATGAGAGCGCACTACCTTATGCCAACTATTATGCCCTTGGGCATCTTCATATAAGATATGAAAAACAAGAAACCGAGAAGGTATTTGTGTATCCAGGTCCAATATTTCCGAACAATTTCCAGGAACTTGAAGAACTTGGCTATGGCAGTTTCTATATTGTGGACATAACCAATGGGAAGGCGAAGCTTGAGAAAATTGAGCTAAAACTTAAGGACGTGGTCACTATAAAAATAGAAATAAAGAATGCACTAACTGCTACGGAAACAATTATTGCTGAACTAGAAAAGCATGAACTTGCTGACAAGATCGTATTGTTACGTCTTTACGGAAAGCTCGAGCAGGGAAAGCGCTCAGATATAGACTTCAGCCGTATAGAGAACTTTGTTAAGGAGAAGAAGGCATATATATTTTTATGGAATGCTTCTCAGCTTGAAACTGTTGAGCAGGAACTCGATCTCAAGGTCGAGACCCAGAACATGGAAGAACTGGAAAAGGCTATAACAGAGAAATATATGAATGAGCACGTCTCAGAATTCAACCGTTATATTCCTTCCTTACTTCGGGTGCTTGCTATGGAAAAGCAAGAGGATGAAAAGCAAACTATATTTGTTGAGAGACTTGTTCACGAAGCAAAGAAGGTGCTTGGCTTAGAGGAAAATGTTGTTGAAAAAAATAAAGCTGAAGAACATAAGGAGCTATGAGGACGGCGAGATAGTATTTCCAGAAGGAACTATTTTGTTATCTGGCGATATCGGTGCTGGAAAGACAAGTGTTTTGCTTGCGATAGAATTCGCGCTTTTCGGTCTCCAGCCAGGCCAGCGTGCTACTGCATTGCTAAGACATGGAACAAATGAAGGTTCTGTCACTCTAGAGTTTGAGATAGATGGCAAGCAAGTTATAATAGAACGCAAATTGAAGCGAGGAAAGAAATCGATAAGCCAGGAAAATGCTAGCATAACTATTGATGGTCAGCGTCGCGAGCTTTCTGTTACCGAACTTAAGAACCTAGTGCTCGGGCTGTTGAACTATCCGCAGGAATTCGCGAGAAAGACAAATCTTCTTTATCGCTTTACTGTCTATACACCGCAGGAGGAGATGAAACAAATTATACTCGAAAATGCCGAGACCAGGCTTAATACCCTGATCCATGTTTTTGGTATTGACAAGTATAAGAGGATAAGGGAAAATACAGACCTGTTTACATCGAAACTGCGAGAAGAAATACGCATGCTCGATGCTATGATCTCCGACCTTGATGAAAAAAGGCGAGAACTAAAAGAAAGAAACCGGGAACTTGAAGAGGCACGGGCCAAGTCGAAGTTGTTGGCAGGAGATCTAGAAAAGATAAGGCGCGAACTCCTTGAGATTGAAAACAAGCTTAGGGAAATAGAAAAGGAGATAGAGAAGAAAAGGAACTATGAGAAAGAAATAGAGAAATTTAGAGTGGCTATAGCGACAAAGAAGGAACAAATTCTTATGGCAGAACAAGAAAGAAAAAAACTCGAGACAGAACTGAAAGAGTTAGCACATATAAGTTTCGACAGAGAAAAAGTGAAGGGGCTTGAAGAAATGAAGCGGGAAAAACAAAATGTGCTTGATGCTATCTCTAATAGGATTACTTCACTTATCTCTGAAATAAATCTGCTGAAAGCAAAAAATCATGAGCTTGATGAAAAGAAAAGGAAAATACTCGAAATAGAAAAATGCCCAACATGTTTGCAAGACTTGAGTAGTGGATATAAGGAAACCATAATGATAAATTTTGATAATCAGATCACAGGCAACAAGAAAAAGATTGAGGAGCTTGAGAAGAAATTGAAAGAGATGGAAAAAAGAAAACAAGATGCAAGCGCAGAGTTAGAGCGTATAGCAAGAGAGCTTGAGCAAGAAAAAATCAATGAGGTAAGAGCAAATGAAAAGAAGAAAAAAGAAGAAAGGCTCGAACATCTGAGGAAAAATATAGAGGTTCAGAATAAAGATATAGAAATGTTGAATAAACAGATAGTTAGTCTCAGAGAACTTGTTCTTGAGCTTTCAAAATTTGATAATCTTTACGAAGAGACAAAGAAAAGATATGAAGAAATTGTGACAAGAGAAAGAAAACATGAGATAATGCTTGCTGAAATAAATAAGCAGGCAGAGATGCTCGAAAAAGAAATTGAACTGCTAGCTAGGGAGATAGCAAGGAAGGAAGGAATGCAAGAGTATATGATAAAGCTAAAGGCATTAGAGCAATGGCTTTCTTCAGATTTTATGCAGCTGGTCGCTTTCACTGAAAAGAGCGTGCTTGCAACTTTACGTTCAGAATTTTCTCGACTGCTCGAGAAATGGTTTACAATGCTTGTGCCCGAGGGACTTAGCATAAGGCTTGACGAGGATTTCACACCGATAATAGAGCAGCAAGGTTATGAAACAGACTATGCGCATTTGTCTGGTGGTGAAAGGACTGCCGTAGCTCTTGCCTATCGTTTGGCCTTGAACCAAGTTATCAACTCATTGATGAGCAAAATCAAGACACGCGACATTGTAATCTTAGATGAGCCGACAGATGGATTCAGTAGCGAGCAACTTGACAAGATGCGAAACGTGCTTGAGGAGCTTAATGTTAAACAGCTCATTCTTGTGAGCCACGAAACAAAGATAGAGAGCTTTGTTGACCATGTGATCAAGTTCAGGAAAGAGAATGGAGCTACCTCTGTTGTTGGATAAGCGGGTTTGTAAACTTCTCTATGGAATTGTAAATCTAAGAAATGTTTTTATTATATAAATTTTCTAATAATTTAATAGCCTCTTCTGAGTCTGAATATCTTAATTTATATT
Source organism: Candidatus Pacearchaeota archaeon (assembly GCA_017608705.1). Classification (GTDB taxonomy): domain Archaea; phylum Nanobdellota; class Nanobdellia; order Pacearchaeales; family GW2011-AR1; genus JAFCFJ01. The sequence goes on along the minus strand of JAFCFJ010000003.1, from coordinate 11,595 downwards.
TTTCATATGCTTTCTTGATTCTTTCTTTAATTTCTTCGAAAGTTGAGCCTTCTTTTGCTTCTGCAAAAAACTTAAAATTAATAGCTTTATTTGTAAAAAGAGATAGTCCATCAGCATATCTGAACAATTTTCCTTCTTTTGTTTTGGGGTTTTTTGAGGATCCGTGATTGAGAATACAATCTATATCGATTTCATCAAGATAAAAATCTTTTTTTAAAATCTCAAGACTTAATCTAGCATGGTTTTCTTCAGAAACTATCTTTCCAATATCGTGCACCCAAGCTAAAGCAAAAAGCTTATCAGTATTAACTTTTTTATTTTTTGTTAAAATCTTTAATATTTCTATAATACTTTCGGAATGAATGATATTCCATTTAAAATGTAACTCTGGCATCTGCTTGAATTTCTCCAGAGCATATTTTTTTGCGTTTTCTTTTGTTAATTTTCTCATTTTGTAATACAGAACTGGTAAGCGAAACCTTTATAAATATTCTTATCCACCAAAAATTATCTGATGCTTCTGGTTTTCAAATGCTACCTGAAATAAAAGATAAGATATTGAAGACAGGAACAACTACCGTAGGCATAGTGTGTAAGGACGGCATCGTACTTGCAGCTGATCGCCGTGCCACATATGATGGCAGGTTTATAGCTGCAAAGATGCCGAAAGTATTACCGATAACAGAGAAGATAGCAGTAACTACAGCAGGTCTCGTGTCAGATATTCAGCTTTTGGTCAAGCTAACAAAGGCAGAACTTAAGCTTAAACAATTGAAAGTTAAGAGAGAGCCAATGGTAAAGGAGGTAGCAAATCTTTTTGGTAGTCTTGTATATCAGAATATCAGAAAATTCAGTCCCATATTAGGTGTAGCCGCGTTCCTTGTAGGCGGTATGGACGATGAAGGTTTTTGGCTATATAATGTTGATGCTGATGGCTCTGTTACTAAGTATAATGACTTTGTGGCTACTGGTTCGGGAAGCGTTGTAGCTTATGGTGTTTTGGAATCAGAATACAAACCAGGTCTTAGCGTTGATGAAGGAGTTAAACTTGCGGTAGCAGCAATAAATGCCGCTATGCGTCGTGACACAGGCTCTGGTTCGGGAATCGATGTTTATACCATCACAAAGGATGGGATCAAGCATGTAATAGATCAGGAAGTAGAACAAATATTGAAGAACACGAAGTAAGAAAAACATTCTAATTTTTGAAAAATGGGAGACATTCTGAAAAGCATACTGGCTGATTTACCGAAAGGCGTAATTGCGAGTGCAAACTTTGAAGGAGCAAATATAGTGCTTTATACCAACAACAGAGAGTTCTTTCTTGAAGGAGAGCAGAAAATAAAGGAAATAGTGAACAAGATAAAAAAGAGAATAGAGCTCAGAGCCAGCGAGGAACTTTTGCTCGAACAAGAAGAAGCAGAGAAGGTGATAAGGGAGATAGTACCGGAGGAAGCAGAAATTACCAATATAATCTTTGACGTGCAGAGAAGTATTGTTATAATAGAGGCAAAAAAACCCGGGCTCGTTATTGGAAAAAATGGGAGTCTGTTGCAGGAAATACGACGCAAGACTTTCTGGGTGGCCGAGGTGCAGAGAAGTCCAGCGATACCAAGCAAGATAACAGAAAACATAAGGGCTGTACTGTATATGAACAACACCTATAGGAAGAAATTTCTCAACACTATCGGTAAACGTATTTACAAGGAATGGTCTCCTGAAAAACGTGATGAATGGATACGCATAACCTGGCTTGGAGGTGGTAGGCAGGTAGGTAGGAGTGCTCTGCTTTTGCAGACACAAGAATCAATGATTCTGCTTGATTGTGGGATTGATATAGCTGCGCAGGGTAGAGAGAGATTCCCATACTTCGATGCTCCTGAATTTGATATAAAGAAAATAGATGCCATCATAGTGAGCCACGCACATCTTGACCATTCTGGTATGGTCCCTTATCTTTTCAAGATGGGCTATCGCGGGCCGGTATATATGACGCAGCCTACACGCGACTTAGCGAGTTTGCTTGCACTTGATTTCATTGGCGTAGCTTACAAAAAAGCTACATCCCCTCTCTTTTCTTCGAAAGACATAAAAGAAATGGTAAGACATAGTATCTGCCTGAACTATAATGAAGTTACTGATATAACTCCAGATGTAAGGCTTACTTTCTATAATGCAGGCCATGCATTAGGCTCAGCAATGATACACCTCAACATAGGAAATGGGCTTCATAATCTACTTTATACAGCAGATATGAAATTTGGCCGAACACGATTGCTTGATGCAGCCCCGACCCAATTCCCACGGGTTGAGACGATGATTATAGAGTCAACATATGGTAGTAAAAATGATGTGTTGCCAAGACGTGACGAGGCAGAGAGGATGTTAATAGAAGCTGTGAAAAAAACAATTGAGCGTAAGGGCAAGGTCCTAATTCCAGAGCTTGGTCTTGGCCGTGCGCAGGAAACCATGCTTATTCTCGAGGAAGCAATGAAGAAAGGAATGCTACCAGAGGTGCCAATATATATAGATGGAATGATCTGGGACATAAATGCAATACATACAGCTTACCCAGATTTTCTTGCTTCTCGTGTGAGAAATAGAATCTTCCAAGATAATAATCCATTCGTCTCCGAAATATTCACACGAGTAGGCTCACCTGCAGAAAGAAAAGAAGTTATCGAAGGTGGCCCATGTGTTGTGCTTGCTACATCTGGCATGCTTGTTGGTGGGGCTAGCGTGGAGTATTTCCGTGAGTTTGCTCCGAACAAAAGAAACAGCATAATCTTTGTTTGTTATCAGGGCGTAGGTAGTTTGGGTAGGCAAGTACAAGAAGGTCTGAAGGAAATAAAAATGATGAATGATGGAAAGGAAGAGCTTGTCAAGATAGAGCTAGAAGTACACACAATCGACGGACTGACAGCACATAGCGGCAGAAACCAGCTTATAGCCTTCGTGGGCAAATGTCAGCCAAGACCAAAACGTATTATAGTAAACCACGGCGAGGCAAGTAAAGCACTTGACTTGGCTTCTACTTTACATAAAATCATGCGTGCAGAAACAAATGTGCCACGAAATCTCGAGAGCTTAAGACTAAGATAAGATGAAACACACACCAAAGGTTACGATAATAATTCTTTCCATGTTTATTATCACACAGATTATTGGGCTTCTCGTTATCCATGCTTATACACCGAAAACAAAGACAGTATTTGTTAACGGAACAGCGAAAAATGTTACGATAAAACCAGAACTGCCCTATGGGATGCAACCGCCAGAAGAAATAGAGCCAAGGACATCTCTGGTGAGTATTCTATTTGCCTTTGCTGTTGCAATTTTTCTTCTGCTTGCTTTGATGAAAATCAGAGCTGAGCTCGTAATTAAAATATGGTTTTTCTTTGTAATTTCTATTGCCATAGCCATTTCTCTCAATGCTTTTTTCCTTGATAGTTGGTTTTCAAAATTTATTGCACTGTTTATCGCTGTGCCTCTTGCATTCTTCAAGGTTTTCAAGCCAAAAATTTTTATTCATAATCTTACAGAGTTTTTAATATATCCTGGGATAGCTGCGGTTTTTGTTCCCTTGCTAAGTCCATTCACAGCTATAGCATTGCTTGTGCTTATTTCAGCTTATGATGTTTATGCTGTTTGGTACAGTGGTTTTATGCAAAAACTAGCTAAGTTTCAGATAAAACAGTTGCGAGTTTTCGCTGGATTTTTTGTTCCCTACCTAACACCAAGACAACTCAAAAGGTTGAAAGCAGAGAGGACACAGCTTAAGACTGGCAAGCTCAAAACGAGAAGAATCCGTGTGAGTTTGGCAATTCTCGGCGGTGGCGATATAGTTTTTCCTATCATCGTGGCCGGGGTGATGCTTCGTGCATATGGTCTATATGCTGCCTTGCCTGTAACGCTACTTGCTACTGTTGCGCTTGGTTTTCTTTTGTTCTTTTCGAAAAAAGGCGAATTTTATCCAGCAATGCCTTTCATAAGTATAGGATGTTTAACAGGAATTATAGCTTCATTGCTAATTTTTTAACTTATTCTGCATATACATAATAATAGTAGCTACTCCACAGATACAACACAACCGAAAGATTTATAAATAGTTGTCTACACTATGGAGTGAATAAAATGGCAATTAGTCCAGAGCTTGTGAAGAAAGTAAGGTATTTTTTCGACCTTAATATATATGAAACGAAGGTATGGCTTGCTCTTCTGACCAAGGGTTCTGCGACAGCAGCAGAAATTGCTGATTTGAGCGGTGTCCCGCGTAGCAGAACATATGACGTGCTCGAAAGTTTAGAGAAAAAAGGTTTTGCTATTTCTAAGATTGGCAAGCCTGTTAAGTATCTTGCTGTCAAGCCAGATGTTGTTGTTGATAAGATGAAGAACGAATTGTTAATGAGAGCACAAGAGAGAGTGAAAAATCTTTCACGCCTGAAGGAAACACAGGAATATGCTGAACTCGAGAGCCTCTATAAACAAGGTGTAGAGCCAATAAAGCATGAGGATGTAAGCACAGCAATACGTGGAAAGCTCAATATTTATAGCCAAATAAAAGCAATGCTTGATAATGCTGAGAGAGAGGTAATAATTTGTTTGTCTGCACAGGAATTTGAATCAAAATCAAGATTTTTTGCCAACAAACTCAAAAATCTCAGGGAAGGGGGCATAAAACTTATTATTGCCCTCAAAGGCGAAGAAAGCAAGATTAAAAAAATAAATGCAAAGTATGGGATAAAAGCTATAAAAACAGATTTGAATTCCAGATTTTTTGTTGTCGACAGGAAAGAGATGCTTTTTATGATCCATCCAGAAAAAAATAACGATCATTATGATATTGCTATATGGCTCAACTCGAGATTCTTTGTTGAGGCTTTTGCAACACTTTTTGATGTAGCGCACAAGAAAAATTAGAGTAGTTTAATGGTTGTGATACTCATTTCTTTTGGCACGCCTCTCTTTTTTAGCTCTTCTATTATCTCACTCACACTCTTGGTTTTTTCTTTTGCGTAAATCTTATTTTTTCTCACAAAAACCTTTTTGTGTTTCTTTTTGAACTTCTCTACATGTTCTTTCTGGTTCAAGGGCGGACCCTCTACAATTATCTCCTTTTTTGGTTTCAGCACAAAAAATGATTTTGCTTCTTTTCCAGTTTTATACTCAAATAGGTCTGCAAGCACATCATGATATCTAGCGAGTTCTCTCCTCAATACATTGTGAAATTTTTTCAGCTTGCTTCCAGCGATACTTCCTTCTTGCTTGTTTGTTTTCAGCAATACTTTTACAAACTTACCTCTTTTTTTCTTAGCTATATTTTCGATTTCATTTTCTTTTGTTTTCTTTTTTATGAAATACTCGACAGAAGGTTTTTTCAAGAACTCTTTGCATGCCTTTTTGAAACGTTCAAATGTTTCCTCGGAGAGTGCAGCAAGCGCATTTCTTTCTTTGCACGTTGGGTCAATAAACACTATCGGAGATTCCAATTTTGCCTCATTTAAATTTATCATTATCTCCTGCTTACTTCTATAATGCCCTGCCGGGTCGATAAAAATCTTACCTTTTGCTTCAGCCATTTTTTTGACAAGCTTCAAGAAAGTTTTGTAATACAATATCAGAAGCTCTATGGCATAACCAGAGAAACCACGTATGTATGATTCTGCACCATAACATTCTTGGGCATAGCAAAATGCCTTGGCAAGCAATATCTCGTTTATAAGCTTCGGATTCTTGCTTATTTCTCGCTTTACATATCCTACATGGAACCATGACAAATCAGTTACGTTTTCTGCCTCTTCTGCTTTATCTATTTTCAACACAGGAATAAACTCCAGCAATATTTTTGTATCTTTTATTTTCATTTTTTTGACAAAGTAATCTCTCGAGCCATGGAGTCTCTTTGCCTCTATTTTGGCTTTTTTCAGCAAACCTTGCAGCACATCTGAGAGATTTTCATATTTTTTACTAAACCTAATAAAAATATCTGCATCATACATATCTTTTTTTACAATAGTGCCTTTCGCCAAACTACCGCCAAGAAAAACTTCTGCCTTTACTTTCTCTCTTTTTATAGCCCTTTCAAGTTGCGACATAACTCTCTCTGTATTTTCTTTTACTACTTCTATGGTCCCTTCTTCAGGTTTGATCAGTTCGAGAGCCTCCTTAAGTATCTCTTTTATTTTTCCTTTTTCCATGTTTGTAAGCTACTTGCTAAATCTATTATGTATTTTCCTTCTTCAAGTTTGTATATTAGCGGTCTTTTTTTTGTAAACAAATTTACTATATCTATCTCAAATTTTCCTGGCGCCACAACCCGGACTGATTCGAGATCAAGAATAACTGGTTTGTCCTCTTCTTGCAGACCTATCATTTCTCTCACATCCTTCTCTATCTGTTTTTTCTCCTCTTCCGCTAGTTCTATCGGATTTTGTTTGAGCTGTGCTACCTGTTCTTGCTTGATGTAAAAAAAGAAGTGCCCCCCACATGAGGCACAGCCATTGAGAAGTTCTCTCGAGCCATCTTCTATAAACTTTCCGCAATATACACATTGGTGTGGCATAACCTATCACACGAATTATAACTTATAAAATTTGCGAAAAAAGAACTAGAACATAAGCTCTATTTTTCTTGGGTCTTTGCGGATTTCGCGCACTATCGTGGCTGGCCCAATTACAGTTATCGCATCATGAACACCAAAAATCTTTGCTATGTTGTTCTTTATTTTTGTCATCATGCTTGCATTTTCTTTGTTAGGTTCTATTACAGCAATTTCTATACCGCGGAAACCTTTCACATGTGATGCTAGAATCATTGTATCTTCAATAAGTCTTGCCTCTTCTTGCGGCATAAGCTTCCCTTGGAGGATGACTATCCTGTTCTCTACTACGATGTCAAGTATTTTCTTTATTCTTTCAGAACTGGAAAGCATTGAAATCTCAGCATATGGTATAAATTCTATTGTGAGACCCTTCAGCTTTTTCCTGCTGCTTTTTCTTCTCAGCACCATTTTATACCTTCTTTACCAACCGGAAAAGCGATTCATAAAATTCTTCCATATTTTTTCCGTATTTGGCTGAGATGCCAACTACATCGAATTCAGGAAACGCTGCTTCTATCCTCTTTATATCTGCTTTTTTTAGGTCTATTTTATTACCAACAACCAAAACCGGGATTTTTCTGGCAAGCAAGTTGCCTATGATCGTAATGTTCACTTGGTTATATGGATTTTGCGTGGCATCAAGGACAACAACAACACAATCAACATTTTCAAGCCACTTTATCGCTTCGATAACTCCTTGCGTAGCTTCCTTTGCTCTCTTTTGCGCATCTTTCTTTTTTATGCCAAACTTCATAAACTGCTCATAATCTATTCTTGTGGCTATGCCTGGCGTATCCACAAGTTTGAATTTAATCTTCTTACCTTCATGCTCTATTGTGACTTCTTCCTTTGTCTGCACACTTCTCGTTTCATGTGGCACCCTGCTAACTTTGCCAAGTTCTTCACCAGTCCAATCTTTACAAATTCTATTTGCAAGGCTCGTTTTGCCAGCATTTGGCGGCCCATAAAAGCCGAGAGTAATCTGTTTTCGCTTTCTGAATATCTTAACAAACATTCGTTTTGCAAAATTTCTTATTATTCTTATCACCATCCTTTAAAATTCACAAAAAATTTGTTTATTAATCTTTCTATATTCTCTTTGGGTTGTAACTAGGTGTACTGCCTGATACCAACCTCTTCCTTATCTCTCTCTGCATCACTGCCTTGTCTCTTTTTGCAAACACAGGTATCTCCCAAGCCATGCTTCTCTCTCCGCGAGCTTTTTTCAACGCATAGTCTATCTGCTCGCTTTTCCATTTGTACTGTTTGAGTATTCTCTTTATTTCTTTCTCTGTCTTTCCTTGGGACAGCATTCTATAAACGAATGTTATGAGGTTATAGTATTCATTTCTATCTTTGAAGAGACGCTTAACATAATATTTCTTGTACCATTCTTGTATTGCGATATATGCAGCAAATGCTGCTGCAAATAAAATAAAAAGCAAGAATACTGCAATCTTAGCTGGCTTACAGTCGTGCCTGCAATTACGCCAATTCTCTCCGCTTTCACACACACCATTATAGTTGCATGGCTCAATAACCAGAGTTTCTTCAAGCATGCCAAATTCTGGCGACAAATATATTAGTCCAGAATAAATATCTGCTTTGTTCTCTATGATAAGTTCTATTGTTTGCCTGTTCTCAAGTTCTTTTTCTCCGAAGATAATAGCAAATTTTCCGTTTGCTTCTTTTGTTCTTAGCTCATTGTTCTTTAGTTTTATCTTTTCTGGATCAGCATCTATCACCATATAAAGTTCTTGTGCTTGGATTGGCGGTAGCTCGATTTTCAAAAACGTAAGCTTTTCTTCATGGGTTCCGTCAAGATAGAGAGCAGAGTAAACCTTTTCTTCTATTGAGATCTCTTTCTCTTCAGCAAGTTTCGTGAGCCAGTTTACAATTGCTTTCTTGTAACTTTCCATACTTGCACCTTCATTAATTGTTCCGGCGCCAAGCTCTGCGAGCAGTGATGGGTCAATTTGTTCCCATGTTATGATTGCATGGAGTGGAGCCTTTGCTACTATTGTCGGAGCAAAGGAAACCGGAATATTCAGAGAAATAAGCTGGCTAGCAAGTTCTAGCCATTCCTCTTCTTCTGCCCCATGTGTCACATATTCGTTAAACTTATTTTCTATGCTTTCGAGTTGTAGTTTCATATCTTCTATTCCAAGTATTTTTTCTGCGTAACTTTTGAACCATCCCAGCTTTGCTATGTCCTGTTCAAGCGAATCCAATGCTTGCTTATTGAGCTGTAATGTAAGATTTATTGCTAATCTTGGCTCTCCGCTGACCACAATAAAACTCTTGCTTCCTTCTCTTCCTTCACTGTCTATTGCAGTTACTGTAACGGTATAGGAACCAAATCCAGAGTATGTATGCACAACCTCAGTGGTATTTGTTTCCGCCGTGCTGTTATCTCCAAAATCCCACAAAATTTTAACGATAGGTTTTTCGCTTGTGATGTTCACAATAAATGTTACCGGGATACCAGCATCAAATATTTTTGGATAAAGATCATGTATCTCTGGTACTGGCTCGATCGAGATTTCAGTTTGAAGCAGTTTACTTCCTCCAAGCGTAAGTTTCAGCATGTACTCTCCATATTCTCCACTTATGGTAAAATTTGCTTTGTCAAGTTTTAGCTTAATAAATTCTGAACTTAGAAGCGCAGGCTCTTTTTTTGCCATGAAGATATTTTCTTTGACCCTCGCGCCTGTTTTAGTTAAATAATTAAGAGAGATATCTGAAACTGTCAAATCAAGATCTGTAGTGGATGTTATTGCCAAAGGAATCAAGCACGAATTTTCACAGTTATTACCGTATCTATCTGCTAGATAGCTATTTATTTCATCTAGGATTACACCGTTCTTGTTTTCACTTATTTCAATCCTGGAGCTTGTCTCCTTTCTGTATTTTGGCCCGACAGCATATAGGCCATAGTCAGCCGTGTAGTCTCCTTCCCATTGTGTAGGTTTGCCGAAAAAACCGCAAAGAGGTTCTTTTGTTTCTACCCAGAGGCCATAATCTGTTTCTTTGTTGGCATAAACACATACAAAATATTTCCCTTTGTTTATTTGCGCGTTGAGCAAACAACTCCATATACTAGCCGTTTCCTGCTCAAGTTTACATTCGCCTTTCTTATCAAAATCACTGTTATATAGCTCAGCATAAAGCTCTGCTATAGTACTGCCTTTATCTATATAGGCCTTCAGTATAAGATTTGGAACATTGTTCGGAATACTTATCTCCTGGCAATATTCTGTTTCACCAATCATTACTCTCTCTTCGTTGTTTGCATTTTCTACATCAAAACAGCCACCACTACCATACACACAGCTGAAATCATCGCTTGCCTGAAATTCTATATTCGTTTCAATCATACCATCATCGAGAATATCAATGTAAAGAGGTTCAGAGCATGAGGTTTGGGTAGCTGTTGATGTGATATTGAAATTAAGCGCGCTTATTGTGACGTCTTCTCCATTCGGTATCTTGAATCCCAGATATACTGTTTGGCCTTTTGAGATACGAATTATCTGTCCTGTTTTCTCCTCTCCTGCTACATAGTTGCTTGAGCAATCGAAAGGAAAACAGTCATAATCTGCGTTGTTCATATCGAGCAGTTCTTTTATAGTAATGCTATTTCCGAAATTATCTTTCAGCAAGCTATCAGCTGGCTCACTGTCAAGGCTTATGTTTATCCAACCTGAAAGAGGAGTTCTATCTCCATATACCTTTACTATGTTATAACTCCTGTTTCCTAGTTGGAATGCAGCGGAAGATATCTGTGCTGCTATAAGAATGATAAAGATGGATGATAGCAAGATTAAGGTGTTATGCCTCTTTTTCATGACCTGATGAAAAAAATAGATTTTATAAATTTTCTCTCTTTCTGAATTTTCTTAGAATAGCGCTCAAAAGTGCTATGCAAACAATGGACGCAAAAATATTTGAAATAGTGAAGAAAGGAAGCATTGCTGTTTTCATGCCACATGCATATTGTTTTGTTTGAGTTGGTGGACAAAAAACATTTTGAATATTTGCGCAATCTGGAGTCTCTCCATCCTCTGTTACAGGAGAAATTGAACCTATAAGTGTTCCTTTCAGCTCCACACTCATTACTCCATCAACACACTCGCTTTTACTTGCTACCTCGAATTTACAGGTTGCTGTATTTAGAGAAGATGTTCCAGGTGCTATTTGTTGTGATATATTTTTTTCCAGATAACATTTTCCGGTAGTATCGTCCCATTTGCAGGCACATTCGGAGATGGTATATCTTATTTGTGGGGGGTTTGTGCATTCGATTGATGCTGACGAAGCAACACAATATTCGCTTCCTACACCTTGATATGCTACACTACACGGATCTGCTTCACAATCTTGCTTATTAGTGTAATCATCACAAGAAAAGATATTTCCGCATTGTTCAACATATCCTAAGTCTACTTTACAAATATCATTTGGCGGCAGTCCTTCACATGTATAGCCACGAGGGCAACATCCTGTTTCTTGCCATATTCCTGTAGTGGCAAGACTGCAGTAACCTTCTTCAAGTGTTGTGTCATGCCGTATCCCATCTTTATCCTCCCAATAAACTTTCGGTACTGCCATCTCAAAACCTTCTGGCAATATTGTTTCGTCCTTACTGATTACGCACCTGCCTTCACCCTGGGTATAGAATTCTGAGGTATCTGTTCCTGTAGCAGCCAAAACAATTGTTGTCGTAACAACGCCTGCTATTAAAATACATAACAGAAAAACACCGAGTACGATTAACCTCATTTTCTCTATTCTAACTCTTTATTAGTTTATAAATTTTTTTAACCATACCTTATCGCAAGTTTGGTCCAATGTTTTCCTGCCATACCATATCTTCTCAAAAAATTACACAAATTCTCAAACCCACACCCATCCCAAGAGTTGCCAGCAATCTTTAACCCATCATCGAATTCCCACTCGAATATCATGCCAGAATAGTTGCCACGCTTTGACCA
>JAFCFJ010000019.1 GCA_017608705.1 Candidatus Pacearchaeota archaeon | reverse complement strand
ACTAACAACATAAAGTACTATGAAGACGAAAAGAACAACAAGCTAGTTGCTGAGAGATACGGAAGACCTGGTTTCCGTGAAATTGAGGGAAGTCTAACATTATACTTTCTGCGGTCTGGGGCTAGTTATTTCTATCGCTCTTCTCAGGAGACAAGTAATTCTATCATTATTCCTGTTGGTAATAAGACAGGATATATTATGGAATTACAGATTCCCTATGCTGAGTATAGAACTCCGAGAGTTACAGGAGATGAAGAGTTTCAAGAAGAGATTCCATTTATAGCGGTTGCCAGTGCTTCGCAGAACGACGAATTTAAGATTGTTTTCAAATAATGAGTGAATACTCATGAGTAACGAAAACTTTTCTGAAAAAAGATATAAGGAGGTTTTAAATGGAACCAAAAAAGGATTTAGAGAACATTTCATCATGGCTTTCAAAGGCAGGCAAAACAGAAAGAGTTGCTTGGTTTGAGTATCCCTACGACATTGAAGGCTTTTCTGTAAAAATAGCTTATGCTAGCAGATTTGTCTTAAATCAGATTAGACAACAAGCAGTTGAAATCTATACGGACAGACGAACTCGGGAGAAGGAAGAAAAAATCAATGAAGAAAAGCTTCACAGAGGCTATGCCGAAAGAATCATCAAAGACTGGAAGGGATTAACTTTAAAAGGGCTGGATATTCTTATTCCAGGAACTCTTGATGAAGCTATTGCTGAATTTGAGCGTCGTAAGCGACAAGATCCAGGATTCGAAGCTCCTAGCAGAGAAGAAATTGAAAATATTGAGGTAGAGTATTCAATAGACACTGCAATAGAGCTTCTCAACAATTCTATAGATTTTATGAGCTGGGTAGTTGATATGTGTAGTCAGCCAAAGGCTTTCGCTTCTGTCGCAGAAAAGAAAAAAGAAGAATACGAAAATTTAAAAAAATAGGGGCGTTGAGGGGAGGGCTTGTGAAATTGAGTAGAACTTGCGAAGAGTGTGAAAAGCTAGGAAACAAGGAGAATCTTCCAAAAGGTGCAAGAGCTAGATTTTCAGGAGTGTATGATTGTGAAAATTGTGAGATTTGGGAATATGTTCCTTTACCAGAGAATGAGGTGGTTTTAGAATTGTACGATCTTTTGCCTGAAAATTATAGCGGAGCTGGAGCTAGGTTAGTAAGTGCTTCTGATATAGGGCTGATTTTTAGGATTTTCGATATTCCAGAGGAATTACAAGAAGATTATTACAGAAAATTGATTTTTCTTCACAATCAAGTTATACAAGCTTTCTATGAGGCGCAAAATAAAAAGGCAAAGACAAGACAAGAGTCTAAAAGCTTAAAAGGAGTCAAGATGGATGGCAGATAAAGATATCAGTCTTTCTATTGTAGTAAAAGACGACGGCTCTGTTGTTGTTAAAAAAGTTGTATCTAATGTTAAAAAAGATTTGAAGAGTCTTGATGATGCTGCAAAAAAAGCAGGAAAAGGATTTACTACTTTGACTGATAGGATGAATAAGGCTGCAGCCACTATGTCAAAAGTTGGTAAGAATTTGACGATGAAGATGACTCTTCCTCTTCTAGGATTTGCAGCGGCGGCAGTCAAAGCTTCTACTGATTTCAACAAAGCGATGGCAAATGTTGCCACCTTGATTCCTAAGAACTTGAAAAGAGTTGAGAGCTTAAAGAAATCTGTTCAAGAACTAGCCATTGCTACGGGAAAATCAACAGGCGATATTGCAGGAGGTCTTTATCAAGTTATATCGGCATTTGGCGATACTTCTGATACGGTAAAAAAATTAGAGATATCAGTAAAGGCTGCCACTGCAGGCATGGCTACCACTACGGATGCTATCAATCTTCTCTCAGCTGTAACAAAAGGCTATGGAGACACGTCGGCGAAAGCAATGGCGAAGGTTGCCGACTTGGCATTTCTTACAGTCAAACTTGGGCAAACGACTTTTCCAGAATTGGCTGCTTCTATTGGTAGAGTTGTTCCTGTAGCGAAGAAACTAAACGTAACTCAAGAAGAGATGTTTGCTATTTTTTCTACTTTGACTGGTGTGACTGGCAGTGCTGCTGAAGTTTCTACTCAATTTGCTGGGATTCTTAGAGGATTAATGAAGCCTACAAAGGGGATGAGAGAAGCGATGGCAAACTTAGGGTATGAAACTGGCGAGCAGATGATAAAATCTCTTGGCCTTGTAGGAGCTTTACGAGAATTGACAAAACAAACAGACGGGACGTCGCGAGGGGTTGCAAAACTTTTGCCTAGAGCAGAAGCTCTGGTTGGCTGGTTTGCTTTAACTGGGGCTCAAGCTGACACTTTTAGGAAGAAATTTGAGGCTATGAAAGAACCTATGGGGGCTATGGAGGAAGCGTTTGCAGAGGTGGCAGAGGGAGTAAATAAAACAGGTTTTACCATGTCGCAATTGAAGCAAAGGGTGGCAGTTCTTTTGCAGGCAATAGGCGATGAGTTGGCACCATCTCTTGCAAGTCTAATCAAGAGTCTTCAACCTGTAATTACATCTTTCACAAATTTGGTGAAGAAGTTTGCAAAAGCTCCGCCCATTGTGAGAACTTTGACCTTTGGACTTGGAGCTTTTGCTACTGCGCTTGGTCCGATTGTGCTGATTTCCTCTAAAGTTATTAAAGGTATTATGGGAATAAATCTTGTTCTCGGAAAAATGAAAACAGGATTGACAGTTTCGTCTTTGGCAATGAAAGGATTCACTAAGGCTCTTGCGTTTATTGCGACTCCAGGAGGCATGGCAGTCACAGTCATTGGTCTTGTTGTCGGAGCAGTCATAAAAGCTAAAAAAGAATTCAGAGATATGACAAGCGAGTTGAATAAAGCAGTTAATGAATTCCTTAGAATGGAAGAGACTCTTGGCCTAAGAGTTAGATATATGGAATTGGTTGATGCGATAAAACAGAACGAAAAAGCAGCAATGGCGTTCGGCCGAGCATTGAAACAGGAAAATATGAATCTACAAGCAGTAATGGAAAGTCTTGATAAAGGAACTCTTGAGGTTAAAAAACAGATTGAGGTTATTCCAGGTCTTTGGTCAATAAAAAAGAAGGACGCAAAGGCTACACAGGAATTGATTGTGCTATATGAAGCTTTAGCAAGGGAAACTGCTAAGAGACGAGAAGAGGAAAAAGCAACAGCAGAACTTGTTGAAAAATGGAAGAAACGAGAAGCGGCGGCAGCCACTGTAGAGGCGACTGAAGAAATTGCTAGAAATGCGTTGGTTTCAAAAAGCTTGGCTGACAAACGATCGGCTTTAGAACAAGTTGAAAAGGCACTAGATAGTGCTGGTGATTCCCATAAATATTATAAATTAATTTTAGAAAAATTGCGAGACGAACTTTCTAAACAAATAGAATCAATGGAGACTCAGGGAAAAGCTGTAGACGAGCTTCAGAAAAAATATGAAGAGTTGAAAAAGTCTTTTGCTGACGCAATTCCATCTGTTGCAACATTTAGGACAGAATATAAAGCATTATCGGATGCAATTTCTTCAGCGGTCGCTAGAGGAGCTGACCAGGAAGCAGTTGTTAAAGCTTTGTCTAACCAGATTCTAGAACTATACGAAAAGGGCAAACAAGTCAAGAAAGTGTATGGAATTGATATTCCCGAAGGATTAGAGAAATTGAGGGCAAAGGTGGTTGAAACTACTAGTGTGGTAAACATTTTCACAAAGCAATCAAAACTTGCGGCCGAAGCTATGAAAAGATATTGGTTTTCCACAGGACAGGCATCAACTCTGATAGGAGGAATGTTTTCTGCTCAAGTATATAGTGCCATCAAAGCTATGGGAGAATTAGGGAAAGCAGGCGAAATTTTAGGAGTGAAACTTAGACCTCAATTAGAATCAGAGTTGAAGAAAATGGAAAAGGCATTCGAGGAAGCGAAGGATGCTTTGACTCCCGAAGGAATTGTAGAGTCTGTGACTAGAATCATTGAATTATATAAAAAACTTGGTCTCGAAGTTCCTGAGGAATATAAAAAACTTTTAGAGGAGAATAGAAAAGCAGCTAGGACGATATCGGAAGATTGGTCAGACGCAATTAAACAGCTTGGAGGATTGTTTCATGTTTTGGCAGATGAAGTGGGAGGAGTTGTAGGAGAGTTGATTGATTTGTTTGGGACAGGTCTTGAGCAGCTCTCTAGTCTAGCAAAACAAGGCACAATGAGCACAAAGGAAATGCTTGGCGAGCTGAGCGGAATCATCGGACAAATAGGAGGCAAGATTGGCGAGATGATTTCTGGAGCTAAGAAATCGTTCGCCTCGCTAGGTTCTCAAATAGGCCAAACAATAGGAGGCATATTTGGTCCGATAGGGAAAGCGGTAGGAGGGTTGTTAGGAGGATTGATAGGAGGACTTTTCAAGCGAGATAAAATGACTGAAGCAGAGAAACAAGCCAAGCTAATCGAACAATGGGTCGGCGGAATTACAGATAAGTTTAAAAAATGGGGCGATGTTTCAGAAGAAACTGCTAAGATTATTTCTGAGGATATTGTCAAGAAAGGGATGCAAGGCTTTGCAGCTGTATCAAAACATTTTGCAAAAATTATTGAAGATGTTGGAGTTACACAGAAAAATGTAAATGACCTTTGGCAGAGGGCAGGCGATATACTAGATCATATGAGGCAAGGAGCATTAAGTTTAGATGATGGATTACAGGCTCTAGGCGATTCTTTTGAAAAATTGGTTGAAGGCTCTAGAGAATTAGGATTAGAAGGCGGAGAAGCGATGATAAATTTTATTCGCAAAGTTAGAGAAAGCGGATATGAGGTGAAAGAAGTCACTGACTATGTTCTGGAGCAGTTGGATAAAATACCTGACGCACTAAATACGCTGGCTTCCTCTGTGGTGCCAAATTGGGAAAAAATGCTAGACAAGATGGATAAGATCACAGACGACAAATTGAAAGACGAGTGGAACAAGAAGTTGGAGAGTATGAAAGACAGTGCAGAGAAGCAATTAAAAGGCTTGTCTGTTATAGCGAGAGATACTTTTTATGCGATGATAGCTGAGGGGAGAAGTTTCCTTGAAGCTATGGATAGGATGAAAGACCCATTAGAGACGCTCAGGAAGAAGTATGAACAACTTGGAATTGAAGCTCCAGAATATTTGAGACCTATGTTCGATTTGCTGGAGAAGATGGAGCTAAAACCAGCTGTGTTTCAAAATCTCGATGCTTCTTTACAAATACTTCATTCTCTTCAAAATGCTGCTTATTTGACTCAAGAGTCCTTTGATAGTTTGACGCAGTATGCAGCCTCTTTTGC
>JAFCFJ010000018.1 GCA_017608705.1 Candidatus Pacearchaeota archaeon | reverse complement strand
CTTATCTCCTCATCCTTATAAACAAGAAGCACGCGCTCTATCATTTCATCACATTTCCTCAACTCGCTCTATACCGAGAAGCCACAACACATTAGCTAGCACTTGTCTGAACGCAGCAACAAGAGCAAGCCTGAATCTTTGGTGCTGAGAACCAATAACCTGGCATGCATGATAAAATTCATTGAAAAGCTGGCACAGCTCGAATCCATAGTTTGCTATTATTGATGGATTGAGCTCATTGAAGGCGCGCTCTGTTGCAAGAGAGAAGTGAGCAAGTTTCTTCACAAGCTTTGCTTCCTCGCTACTAAGCTCTTGCGGTACGTCTTTCGCAGAGATTTCCATAGGCTTATCAGTTTTGATATTCGCTTTCCTTAATATAGAGCTTGCGCGAACATAGCTATACTGCAAATATGGTCCAGAGTTTCCTTCAAAGTTCAGTGCCTGCTTATATGAAAATTTGATAAATTTTATAGGCTCTACAGCAAGTACGCTATACTTCAACGCCCCGACACCAACTTTTTCTGCTATTTCCTCGCTCCTCTGCTTATCTTTCGCTAGCTCGGGATTCTTCAGTTTTATCTCTTCCATAGCCAACTTCCTAGCCCTATCTAGCACATCCTCAAGCAAGATAATGCGGCCTGCTCTTGTCGACAGCTTGCCACCTTCTATGCTGAGTAACCCGAATTTAACATGCTTGCACCGCTTAGCCCATTCATATCCAAGTTTCTCAAGGAGCAAGAAAAGTTGCTTGAAATAGAGCTCTTGTTCGCTGCCAACAATATAGAGCATGCTATCGAACTTATACTTCTCATATCGTGAAATTGCAGCCCCGAGGTCCTGCGTTATATACAGGGCGGTACCATCTTTCCTCAACAGCACCTTGTTTGGCAAATCTGGCTCAAGCAAAGCAATGATCTCGCCAGTCTCGCCTTTCTTGGCGACACCTTTTTCCAATGCTTCCCTCACTACTGCCTTGCCTTTCTCTGCATATTGGCTCTGGCCTGTAATTTCATCAAAACTGACCCCAAGCCTGGCATATATTCTTTCGAAGGCTTTTGTCGATAGCTCGCAAATTTTTTTCCAAATTGCTGTATAATGCTTATCACCATTTTCAAGTTTTCTCAACGCTTGTCTTGCTTTCTCTGTCCATTCATCTCTCACCTCTTTTTCTTCACTACCAGGAGTTTTCATTAGTTCATCTTCTATGTCCACGTTTTCCATCTCGCAAAATTTAACATAGAGCTCGAGCAAACCTTTTTCTGGCTCTTTTTCCAGCAACTTCCTTATCGGGGCCTCGTTACCCCATAGCTCATAAGCAACGAGAAGCTTGCCTATATGCAGACCAATATCACCAAGATAGTTTATGCTATGCACGCGAGCACCTTGAAACATAAAAAGCCTTTTCAGGCTATCACCAAGCAGGGTTGAGCGTATATGGCCAACATGCATGGGCTTTCCCACGTTGGGGCTTGAATATTCTATCACGACCTCCTTACCAGAAACAAAATTCATGCTTCCATACCTATCGCTCTCGTTGAAAATCTTGGCTATAATTTTCGAAGCTAGCACAGGAATGTTGAAGAAAAAATTAACATAACCATTTATAGCTTTCACATCCACAAATTCAGAAGGCAATTTATCGCCGAGCTTTGAGGCAAGCTCTTCAGCTATTTCAGCAGGCGGTTTTTTCATTAACTTGCTGAGACTGAAGCAAGGAAATGCCAAGTCGCCAAGTTCATCGCTTGGCGGCACCTCGAGCAAGCTCTCTACTTCTTCCTTGCTTAACGGAACATGCTTGGCAATTAGCTTGGCCAACTCTTGCTTCATGCAAAAGCTACGAGCATGGGATTAATAAAGTTTACCTGAATAGATTACGAACAACTTTTTATACTATTATTTCCTCTATTGTGCATGGCCTATAAGTGTGTGCTTTGTGGCAAGAGTATAGAAGAGATATGGCCCGGCAAGTTGCGCGGCACCATTGTGAAGATAAACAGGAAGGGAAAGAATATTCTTGCTTATGTATGTAGCGAATGCCAGCGTGAGCATCGCGAGAAGCTGAAAGAAGAGGTAGAAAAGAAAGTGCGGTAGCACAAACTAAATAAATCTTTCTGCTATATTATTTCTATGAAAACCGGCTATGCTGACCTCCCGTTGCATTATGGTAAAGCTCCGCGTTGGCTATTTGGCAGAATGGTAAGGCTTGCGCGGCCAATAGCTGAGATAATAACATTAGAATATGGGCAAGAAGAATTCCTGAGGAGACTCGCTGACCCATATTTTTTTCAGGCTTTTGGCTGTGTCCTTGGTTTTGACTGGCATTCAAGTGGCTTGACAACGACAGTGACTGGAGCACTCAAGATAGCACTTGCCAATGCTAATATTGGCATTTTTATTGCTGGTGGGAAGGGCAAAACAAGCAAGAAGGCGCCAGAGGAGATAACTGAAAAGGCTGATGTTCTTGGGCTGAGCGATGAAAAAATTGAAAGGCTTGTAAAAGCAAGCAGGCTGAGCGCGAAGGTTGATAACAACCTGCTTCAGGATGGCTACGAGCTTTACCATCACACATTTATTTTTACGGAACGTGGCAAGTGGGCTGTTATACAGCAAGGCATGCTCTCGAAAACAAGATATGCAAGGCGATATCACTGGCTAAGCGATAATGTTGCAAGCTTTGTTGAGGAGCCGGGTCAAAAGATAGCTGCCCCAAGACAGGAAGAAAGAGTGCTGAATCTCGTGTCGAGAGAAAGTAGAGAGGTAAGGGAGATTAGCGTTGATTTGGCAAGAGAAAGGCCAACAAAACTCGTAAGAATGTTTGAGGAGATAAAAAAGAAAATCGGAAAAAATAAAAACAGGCGAGAAGAACAGAAGACGCTTTTCTCTTATGACAATTCGCTCATATTGCCTCCACATCACGAAATTACATGGCATGAGATTGCTGGAATCGAGAAATTGAACCTGAGAGCTTTAGAGCAAGCATACGAAAGACAGCCAAGAAATTATGAGGAGCTTCTCGAAATACGTGGCATAGGAGCGAAAAGTTTACGTGCTCTTGCCCTCATATCCAGCTTACTATATGACGCAAAGATTTCATGGCGTGATCCTGCTAAATATAGCTTTGCCCATGGGGGTAAAGATGGCATACCTTTTCCTGTAGACAAGCAACTTTACGACAGGAGCATAGAAATACTTGAGCAGGCTGTAAAAGATGCTAAACTTAGAAGCAAGGAAAAACTCGATGCGTTGAAAAGGCTTCGTTGGCTCATTCGCTAAGATGGGAAAAATAAAGATAGGAAACTGTGGTTGGTCTTATCTCAACGCTGAAAAATATTTTCAAGACTGGAAACAAAGGTTTGAAAGCAAGCTTCAGGCCTATGCTAAACTTTTTTCTCTTGTCGAAGTAAATTTGAGTTTCTACAACGTGCCAAAGATTGAAACTGCGGAAAGGTGGCGTAGCCAAGCAGACAAAATAAGCAAGAGCTTTGAGTTCACCATAAAGTGCAACCAGCTCATCACACATAGAGACAAATTCGCAAGTAAGAAGAGTGTTGAAATGTTCGAAAAGATGAAAGAGCTTGCGAAAGTATTGAGAGCTAAGATATTGCTGTTTCAGTCGCCAGCGAGTTTCAAGCCAAGCAAAGAAAATTTGGAGAGGGTAAGAAAGTTTTTCAAAACCATAAAGCGAGAGAATCTTGTGCTTGTATGGGAGGTGCGCTGGGCTAATGAATGGCGCAAGGATATAGTTGAGAATTTGTTTGAAAGGCTGGAATTGGAACAGTGTATTGATCCGTTCAGGCAAGATTTGTCTTACAACAAGAAGATCTATTATTATAGACTTCACGGTCTGGGAAGCGCAATGTACAATTATAGTTTCAGCGAGCAAGAGCTTGAATGGCTTGCTACTAAACTGAAACAATTGAGGAAAACTGCTTATGTGCTTTTCAACAACGCAGCCTGCTATGAAAATGCGCTTGAATTCGCCAAGATTTGCATGAAGGTGAGCTAAGATGAAAATTGTGTTCTCTCCAAAATGCTTAGAATATCACGCGATAGGCCATCCTGAAAGTCCTGAACGCGTAGCCAGTGCGTATGAATTACTAAGAAGGAAGTATGAATTTGCAAAGCCACGAGATGCACGCGAGAATGATTTGCTTCTTGTGCATAGCAAAGAGCTTGTCATGCAAGTGAAAAAAGGAAGATTCTTTGATGTAGATACGCCCGCATTACCAAACATATATAGCTATGCCAAAATTTCAGTAGGCGGTGCGATAAAAGCCAGTCAACTCGCTCTTAAACATGATTATGCTTTTTCATTGATGCGTCCTCCTGGGCACCATGCTGGCAAGAACTTTCTTGGAGGGTTCTGCTATTTCAACAACATAGCAGTAGCGGTGGCAAAATTGATCCAGGAAGGCAAAGTGGCGAGGATAGGAATAGTTGATATTGATGCTCACCATGGAAATGGCACGCAAGACATCTTTATGCATAACGATAGCGTGCTCTATGTTTCCTTGCATCAGGCAGGGATATTTCCGCTCAGCGGAATGAAACATGAAGCGAACTGCAAGAATTTTCCTTTGCAACCAAATACAAGCGAAAGAGTTTATCTGAAAATACTTGATAAGGCTCTCAAGCATATTGTTGCGTTTAGACCAGAAATGATTGCTGTTTCAGCAGGGTTTGATGCTTACAAGAAAGACCCGCTCACAAGCCTCGCGCTGGAAATAGAAAGTTATGAGAAAATAGGTAAAAAGCTTGGCGCTCTTGGCTTGCCTCTCTTTGCTGTTTTGGAAGGCGGTTACTCTCACGAGCTTTGTAAATGCATTCATGCTTTTATGCGTGGATTGGAGGATGGTTAACCTAATCTTATGGATACTTTCCATAATGATTGCAGACTTTGTGATTACACTATTGCACGAGTTAGCACACAAGAGAGCATGTGAGAAAAAAGGAGTAAAAGCGAGGGTAAGATTCGATAGGAAAGGTTTCCGCTTTTTCTGCTATTTTGACGAGAAGAAGTTAATAGGCAAAAAAGGTGCCGAGCAAGTGTTCTTGGCAGGAATAAAAAGTGATCTTGTTATTTTGGGAATCTTAACAATTGTGTTGTGGACTCTCTTATTTACCCCAAGCATGGTCTCTTCAAAATGGGCTTTACTACTTATCCTTCTCATTAGTCTTAGAGTGATACATTTTTATTTCAACATAATAAACCTCCCGAAAATAACATTTGTTTATGCCCCAGTAGCTCAGGGGTCAGAGCGGCTGCCTCGTAAGCAGCAGGTCGCCGGTTCGAATCCGGCCTGGGGCTTTATTCTATCCTTCCCTCGACGAGTGCTTTTTCCCAGATAGGATCCAGGCATGCAGCACATGATATGTTGTAAGCAGGCATAATCCCACATGATACCAACCCGAGATAATCCGATGTGTTGATGCTCAACGGCTCGGCTCCTGTTTCCTCAACAATCTTCTTGAAACCTTCAGAATGATCCCTAATTCTGCATGGCAAGAATAGATTACCTTTTTCCTCCGACGGCCTGTCGTGATAATAAATGCGGTGCCAATCTCTTATGGCTTTGAAAAACGGACCTTGCAATGCTTCAACAAGCTTACCATCACGTTCCTTTATAGCATACACGTTATTTATTCTATCGTCACCTTCTTTATATGGAATAAAGACACAAGGCGCAATCTCTCCTGTCCACAGCACATAGAAATAGCCTCCGCCAAAATCTATTTCGCCAGAATCATCACACCTCATAAGCTTACTCGGCAGCCCCTTGCCTGCTGCAATACATCCATCACTGAGCACACCACTGCTCCAGAAATCAACAACGAAATATCCATTTCGCAAGAATTCCAAATATCTCTTGGTAAGCTGTGCTCTCTGCTCTGGTGTAAGCAAAAGGTTTGGGTCTGGATTCTTCCCTATGGGCATGTATTGGAAAACCCACATATAAGCCGCGCCCTGTTCATCGAAGTAGAATTTTATGAGCTCGTCATTGTCAAGGATCAGATGAGCATTGTGCTT
>JAFCFJ010000017.1 GCA_017608705.1 Candidatus Pacearchaeota archaeon | reverse complement strand
GTTTTACATAGGCATATTTTTTATTTTTCTTTATCATGACATTCACTTTCTCCACTTTTACATCAAACAGCTTTTCTACTTGCTGCTTTATCTCTTGCTTTGACATCTGACGAGACAACTCAAACACTAGCTTATTCTCTGCTTCTATCAACCTCAATGCTTTTTCGGTCATTACGGGCTTCATTTTCCAAATTTTTCATCAAGCTCCTTGATAGCTTTTTCCGTATAGAGCGTTAGCCTTCCAGGAGCATTTCCTTTTGCTAGATCTGTAACACTAAGCTCATTTACTGGCTTTATCTCAATACCACTCGCCTTGAATTTTTCATCGCTGGCTATTACAAGCAACAGGCCAGCACTGCTCTTATATTTTCGGCCGCGCATTTTACCTTTGCCAGCCCTTATAGCTTTTTTCTTCAATGCGACCTCATAAAGAGGTCCGAGCGTTTTCCTCAGGAAATCAAGGAACTGTTTTGTTTTCAGCTTGAGCACGTCAGAGGAGATGATGAGCGGAAGCTTGACCTCTATTTTCTTGTCCCTGAGTCTTTCATATCTTCGTCTTAGCCATTCAGCTGAAGCGGTTGCTGCAAGCGCGCTTAACATTGCCAGCTTGAGTTCTTTTTTGTTTATCTTTTTCTTCTTTTTCATGCTCTCTGGTTTTGGCGGATGCGCACGTCTACCGCCAACAGCGCTCGCTATCGTGGCTGCGATCCAGTAGAAATGTGAGCCGCGCCTCCAGTGTATCTTGCGTGGCACTCTGCTGATACCACGGCCGTAGGCGCTTTTCCATACATGTCTCCTATGCCTTATCTTTCCGCTCGCGCTATAGAGCTTGCCAGCCCATTCGAAAGGGCCATAAGGCTGTTTATGCTTTTTTGCTTCGATAACCTTAGCTATTATATCTTGCCTTACTTCATGCCTGAAAAATTCTGGCACCTCTATTTCTTGCTTCTTTCCGCTTGGCGAAAGTATTGGAACTTTCATCATACCAGCTCAACAAGCTCATAGTTTTTCTTTGTTTGTTTTTTATTTGGTCTCAGCGCGTACGTAAGCAAGAGTTGTCTTTTTTGCGGGCCCTGCACGCTGCCCACAAGCATGATGTAATGCGTTCTTATCAAGCCGTATTTATGCCAGCCACCAGCAGGATTTATATCTCTTGCCTCGCTTGCTTTACCAAGGGCCAGAACCTTGAGGTTATACACAACACGGTTATGATAACCTGTTTGTCCGGCCATAGGAATCCTAAAGCTTACACGGGCAGGATGCCATGGTCCTATGCTACCTGGCCTGCGCCTGCCTTTCTCTGCCTTATGCTGTCTCAGGCTTATACCAAATCTTTTTACAGGCCCCTGCGTTCCTTTGCCTTTTGTTATGCCACGAACATCAACAAGATCAAGTGGCTTGAAGACTTGTTCTATTGTTATTTCCTTTCCAACATTTTCTTTCAGCCACGCTATGGCTTGCTCCTTGTTGCCAGCAATAGCGATCTCAGCCAAATCAGGTGTTTTTTTAATGCCCGTCCTTTTTACCAAACTATATGCGATTATTCTTGCCTCATTAAAATCTTCTTATCGAGAATATCTTCATTGGCGGACACTCGAGAAGCGTTACAGGAACAACAATTCTTTTGTCTTTTGTCAAGCTGTCTGGCGTGTTATCCTTAACGATAGCAGATTTCATACCTACCTTATAGGCGATGAAAGCAAGCAAGCCTGTTTTGCCTTCAGCAGAAGCCCTTTCCTCAAGAGGCGCATAGTTAACTCTAGGTAAGGCCCTTCTAGCACGCTTTCTTGGCCAAAATTGCAGACTTCCCGAACGTGGCTTGTGCGTTTTCGGCATTTCTTATCTCAACGTGAAAATTTTTTTTGCTCAAAATTTTACCGTGAACCTCACCTAGAGCCATTTTTGATGTTTTTGCCAAATTCAGAGCCTTTATAAAGTTTGCTCTTTTTGCAAGAACAACACAACAGTTTAGGCAACAAAGTTTTTCTCAAGTCTTATTTCTTCTCCATCTATTTTAGCTTCTCTTATTACTTTTCCTTTCCTCTTTGCTTTTAGCCTTATCTCTTCTGGATCACTGGTGTTGGACGGCAAGATTATTTCCTTGATAATATAGCTATGCATAACTCTCGCCTTCTTGCATTCAGGCAACGCGAAAGCTTCGAGGATCTTTGCTTTGTATTTGGCATCAGCCTTAAGCAGACAGAAATCTGGCGTTATTTTCATTTCTGTGCTCTTGCCCGGCTTAGGCAACCTTTTCTTGGTTTTAAGCTCTATACTACTTGCGTTAGCATCAAGTAATAGACAATAAACTTTGTCCACTATTTCCATAACTTCTTTTGATGTGAGCTCAGATACATCATAAACATAGAGCCCTTGTTTTTTCTTGGCTTTGCTAGCTTTCTCTAGCATTAGCTCTTGCTTGCTCATCACAATACCAGAAAACAACACATCGGGAGCGAGTTGAGCCACAAGTTTGGCCATATCCGTCGCAAATTCAAAACTTGTTTTTACAATTGTACCCTTGCCTTTATCATCGAAATTTATCAATGCTCTACTTTCAAACTTACCTTTGCCAAACCTTACAAACTGTTTATGCACACTCTCATCGATCTCGCCGGAGAGAAGTTTCGCGATGAATGTTTTCATATGGCTCTCTCAACCCGTGACTTTTTAAATTTTATTACTTCATCTAAGGAAAAATATATAAATAACACGAGCTACAATAAAAGATGCTTGAAAAAAAAGAGTTTGCCAGAATTTTTTCCTTGTCGCTTCTCGCTTTACTCGTAATTCTTTCTTTTCTCATTATAAGACCGATTCTCATGTCGATTCTCGGTGGCCTTGTCCTTGCCTACATATTCTTGCCTGTGCATAGATGGCTTGTAAAATACATAAGGGAAAAAAATATCTCTGCTCTCATCATCTGCTCGTTGATGTTGATTGTCCTCTTCGTAGTTGTATGGTTTGTTATACCATCATTTGGAAGGCAAGTGGTGGATGTTTATTTCAAGATTCAGAAAACAGATTTTGTAGCTATGGTGCAGAGATTTTTCCCAGCATTGCCACAGGATTCTGCGCATGAGCTAGGCGGAGTGTTAAGTAACTTTGTTAGCAACTCCTATGTAACGATACTAAGCAAAACATCGAAGTTTCTGCTTAATCTTCCGATTTTTCTTTTCAACCTTATCATTGTCTTCTTTACATTTTTCTTTACCATAAGGGATGCAGATTCTATTGCTATGTATCTGCGTTCGATTTCTCCGATAAGTCGCGAGCTCGAGAAGAAATTTTTTACTAAGTTCAAAGAAATAACAAATAGCGTAATCTATGTTCAGATAGTAGCTGGAATGCTTCAGGGTATCTTAACTGGTTTTGGGTTGTTTTTGTTTCACGTGCCAGCACCACTTGTACTTGGTTTGATTGCTGTACTGCTTGGTGACATGGCTTGTATGGGGCCCAGCGAGTATTTGGCTGATGGTTGTAGGACAAACAGCCAGAGGTCTTGGTCTCTTTCTGTACGGCTTGGTCTTTGTTTCTGGCATAGGAATTTTGATAAACACCTTTGTTGTTTCGAGACGGGCAAAGCTTAATCCAGCGCTTGTGTTGATAGGAATGGTTGGCGGGCTCCTCACTCTCGGTTTTATGGGTCTTATTATAGGACCGCTCGTGCTTTCTTACCTTATCCTTATTCTTGACCTTTACAGAGAGAAAAAGATTCCATTGTTCAAGAAAGAGAAGACATAAGATATAAAAATACATTACTGCTGAGCTTATACATGAAACTCAAAATTATTCCTCTTAAGTTCCTGGCCGGCAGACCTGTAGCGATGCTGCACAAGGCAACAGCAATTGCTCTCGGCGTTCATGTTGATGAGCGCGTCAAGCTGAATTCAGATGGAAAAGAGGTAATAGCTGTCGTCGATATAACACAAAATTTGTTGAAGCCATTTGAGATTGCAATTTCAAAGGAATTAGCGGATTTGTTGCGTGTTGGGAGACACGGCAACGTAGAAGTTTATCCTGCAGTTAAGCCCATAAGCACGAGCTTCATATCCAAAAAGCTTGACGGCAAAAAGCTAAGCAAACATGAGATCAAGGCTATAATCAAAGATATAGTAAACAATGCGTTGACAGAAGCTGAAATTGCATATTTCATTTCTGCTGTTTATACTAGGGGCATGAGTATGCAAGAAACTTTCGCTTTGATAGAATCTATCGTCGAGACTGGCAAGAAGCTTAAGCTAAGAGGTTTGGTCGCTGACAAGCACAGTATTGGTGGAATAGCCGGCAATAGAACCACACCAATTGTAGTGTCTATATGCGCATCTGCTGGCTTGACGATGCCAAAAACCTCAAGCCGTGCAATTACTTCTGCTGCGGGAACCGCCGATGTGATTGAAACTATTGCTAGGGTAGATTTTGATGCAGAGGAACTACAAGAAATTGTTAGGCATGTAGGTGCGTGCTTGGCGTGGGGCGGTGCTCTTGGTCTCGCTCCTGCTGATGACAAGATTATCCAGGTTGAACGCTTATTGAATCTTGACCCAGAACCACAATTACTTGCAAGCATAATGGCGAAGAAAATTGCTGTCGGGAGTAAGTATGTGATAATTGACTTGCCTTATGGTATTGGTGCGAAAGTAAGTTATAGGAAGGCTAAACATCTAAGTAAGAAATTTTATGCTATTGCAAAACATTTTGGCATAAGACTTAGATGCTTGCTGACAAGAGGAAATGAACCGATTGGTAACGGTATAGGGCCGTTGCTTGAAATTCGTGATGTTATAGCTGTACTGAAACAAGATGAGAATAGGCCTTATGACTTAGAAAGAAAAGCGCTCTACTTAGCGTCGCAACTTCTTGAACTTACTGGAAAAGCGAGTAGAGGCAGGGGTATGGAACTTGCTAGTTTTTTGCTTAAATCCGGCAAAGCTTTAAAGAAGTTTGAAGAAATCATAGAGGCACAGCACGGAAGCTTGGAAAAAGCTTACAAGATGAAACCTGCAAGATATCGAAAAGAAATAATTGCTACTCATGACAGCATTGTTAAAGAAATAAACAACAAGAAAATAAACATGCTTGCGAGACTTGCCGGGTGTCCTGCTGATAAAACAGCAGGAGTTTATCTTCATAAACATGTGGGTGAGAGAGTAAAGAAGGGTGAGAAGATTATCACTATTTTTGCAGAAAATAAGATTCGGTTGAAAGAAGCCGTTGAATATTATCATACAGCTAATCCTATTATTCTTTCAGCCTTATAGAATTCGTTAAATCGAAAAACGTAAGATTTAAAAAGTTAGACAATTTATAATTTTTATCTAAAAAGAGAGGTGACAATGAGAGCACTCACACTTACTATTATGTTTGTTTTTTTCTCGCTACTCCTTTCTATCAGTTTCGTTTCTGCTGCTTTCAGTGTAACCCTCAATTCCAACAAAAATATAAACATAAGTCAAAATAGTTTTGTGAACCTAACAATCACCGCGCCAGCTGATGTAAATATTACAAATATTAGTATATCTTTCAATGGGGCGGTATTTGTGAATGATAGTAATTGGTCTTCCGCCTCTTCGACATTTGTTCCGAAGCAAGACGGAATTAGGTGGGATTTCAGCCCAGAGATAGAAAACGGCTCGAGTGTTAGCGTTGCTTTCAACATCACGCCTTGGAGACCTGGCAGACTAACCTTGCAGATATCGGCGGCAAGAGATGGTGGTGGTTATAACACAACAGATGAGACTCTCTATGTAGATTTTCCTTTCACCGCATATGTGAAATTTGCTAATGGCACAAATGCATCAAATGCAAATGTAACTATCTATGCTGTGAGCTTCCAGCAGAACATGCCGCCTATTAGCACATTAATTGCCCAAACGCAAACAGACTCGAACGGCATGTTTTCCTTTGCAGCTATAAATGGTAGTGCGCAGTTTTACAAGCTAAAGATTGTTTATTACAACCAGAGTGATCCTACGCAAGCACTCAAAACTTCAGCGATCTTGCCAGAGTTCCCGGCAGAGATGTTTTATCCATCATTGCCTCCTGGAAGCGAGAACTTGCCTGCTTTTATGAGGCCACCATCTTTGAATGGCACTACATTCTATCTTTTCGATGCTGCCACGATTTTTGTTAATGCTACTAATGGAACAGATGCGCAACTTTTTGGCTATGAGATTATGGACCAGGCCACGGGGATGAGTATAGAATCAAACATATTCGGTAATGTTAGCAATGTTAGTGTTGTTGTACCTGCAGGCAGGAACTATACGGTGATGGTGCTACGAGATCCTACAAGATTTATACAGGCTTCAGAGTGTGTGGGAAATTTCATGAACGATACGCACTGTCCAACACCACCTTTTTCTCGGATAGTTTATGCTGCATCTGGTGGGCACACATATGTGGTAGAGATGAGTCTCGACCTCACCCAGATACAACTTACTGGCTGTGTGGCAGTTGAAGGAAACTCGACCGCAATTACAAATATAAGTGTTTTTGTCCCATATCTTTTGCCATTTCCTGGATTTGTTCCTCCAATAGACTCTGAACAACATACTTATAATATTGGTGGAAGTGTTCCAGATATATGCCCACCCAACAGTATCGGGTTTTTCAACATAAGCCTTTTTCCAAATTCCAATTACATAATAGATGTTGTTGCTTTCAACTCGACTATTGGTGGTGAATACTTAGGTTACACTTGGAATATACAAAATACCAGTGCTATTACTACTCCAATAAATATCACTCTTAGACCCTTGCTTGGAAAATATTATGCCGAAGCAAATAAGACTTCAATTAGAATCAATCTATTAAATTCTACTGGAGGGAGAATAGGAAATGAGGAAAGCCCTCACGTAGAGCTTGTTGTTAATATTCCAGAAACCGGAAAACTTACTTATATGTTTGATGAAGTAAGTAATGGGACACTTTATCATTTCTTTCCTAATAACACTCTATGGGCTAAGCTGAGGATATTCCCGCAGAATGGCCCTCCTGTAGAATATCCTATAAACCTTTCAGCTACTGAGATCAACATAACCTTGCCAGATGAATCTGAAGGTTTCGGCTTGAAAAAAATTAACGAGAGCGGAATGCCGGAAGAAATTACAAATCTGAGCGAGCTGCCTTTCGAGATCAGCTTCTTGCGTGCTGACTCAACTTGTATGGCACAAGTGCTTAACCCTTCGTCAAGCTGTGTGTTGACAACAATGACAAACGAGAACTTTAATCCTATGAAAGCTCTTGTCGCTGGTAAGGTGAATATGCAAATGAGGCTTACATCAAGCAATGTGAGGCTTATCTTCGCAAATTTTGACATGTTCTCTGCAAAACCGCCGACAAATACCATATTCAGCGAGCAGGCAGACAACCCTAATTCGGCAGAACAGATATGGCGGTTCGGTAGCTTTGTTCCAACAGATATCTATGATTATGTGCTTATTGGTATGCCATACTCAGATAGCGTTATCAACGAGTCGGCCGATATTCGTGTCAATATTCCTTATCTTTACAATGAAAACTGGCAGGTTGAATGGCAGTTAGGTGTGAACACAACAAGCCAGCTACCATATCACTACACAGAATTCGCTGACCAGAATCGCTCATACAATTCAACAGGATATGTAGATTTCCTTAGTACTGCTGGCGTGCTTTGCAGTAAAACAAACAGCAATATGAGTGAGGTATATTGCTATGTGAACACAACGGCAAATATGATCTGGATCAAGCTTCCTCATTTCTCAGGTGTTGCGCCGAAGGTGATAGGCCAAGCAATTTCTACTACAAGTGAGACACAGCCATCAACTGGTGGCAGTAGTGGGACACCAACATATTATATCGATAGCGACAGGCTTTCTGAAGGCTACACCAAATACATGCGTGAAAACGAACAACTGAAGTTCAGCATAGACGGTACAGAGCATACACTTAAGCTTGATGAAATCACAGCTAGTGGCGTGAAAATAACTATAAGTTCCGAAGCACAAACAATAGAACTTGCTGTCGGCGAGACAGCAAAAGTGGAACTTACAGGCGATAACTACTATGACCTTAGCGTAAAGCTGGAAAGCATAGAGGGCATTTTCGCAAAGCTAACACTTAAAGCAATACATGAAGAGATGCCTGCACAGCCAAGTCAGCCATCAGCTCCACCCCAGGAAGAAGCTGGAGAGGAAGCTGAAGGAGTTACTGCTAAGAAACTTCCAATTATTCCTGTGACGATAGTTATTGTCCTTGTCATCGTGGTTGGGGTTGTAATAGGCATTATAGCAAGTAGAAGGAATAAATAGGCCCAAAAGTAAGCTATATAAGCAGGGAAGGAGAGAAGAGAAAATTTATGGGCTGGTTCTTTCGATGTTTTATTTTTGTTCGACATCTTTAAAAATCTCATGAGTATTGCAATAGTATGCCCGGGTGGCCCAATGGAACGGCGCTGGCCTTGAGAGCCAGTTTCCCGCAAGGGATCTCCAGGTTCGATTCCTGGCCCGGGCGTTTTTTATAGTGTTGTAGTTTTTCACTGTCAGAAGAGATTCAATTTTTTCTCTTGCTACGAATTGCTATTCTTAAGAAGAAAAAATCTAAATAAGAAAGGAGCAAGAACTAAGAAAAGCTGCCAAAGCTTGTCCGCGCCCGAGCTTGGAAATTAACCGAAGAGCGCAGACAAGCCTTCTACTGCTTCCTCTGCTTTTTCTTCCTCTTTCTTTTCCTCTGCCTTCTCACTAGCCTCACCCTCGCCAGCAGCAGGTGCAGGCGCAGCAGCGAGCGTGGCTGTTTCAAGTTCCTTGTCAATGTCAACATCTTTTAGGCTTACCACAAGGCTTTTTACTTTAGCCTCATCTACGTCAGCGCCGGCAGCTTTCACTACAGCTTTCACATTTTCCTCGTTTATTTCTTTCCCAAGCTTATGCAAAAGCAAAGCCGCATAT
>JAFCFJ010000016.1 GCA_017608705.1 Candidatus Pacearchaeota archaeon | reverse complement strand
GAGAATAAAGCAAGAGGTTAGAATTTCTTGAATTTTGCCACTATTTCAAGCAAATCTTCGTGGCCGAGAAACATGGCACGACAGCAGTAACGCTCAAGACCGAGCTCGTCAAGTACCTTGCCTGGCTCCTCGCCTGCCTCTACCCTTGCTTTGAATTCTTCCCACAAATGCGCTATCGGCTTGCCACATGAAAAGCATCTTATCGGAATTATCATGCTCGTGGCTAGCTACATGAGTTTAAAAAGTTTTTCATGACCATGTGCGGCATTTACCGAAATCATTCCAACTTCTTACCACATTTTGGACAATTGCGTACATCAAGATTTGATAACTCAATAATCTCGCCACACGGACAAATAATTGCTATTTCCTTCCATCTTGTTCTCTCTCCATACAAATAGAATTCGTGCTTTATTTCTTCCTTGAGTAAAACAACACACTTATTTTCCTTCCTAGCATCTATCTTGCCCCTTTCAACCGCATACTTTCTTTCCTTTACTGGTGCATAATCTGTAATCTTTCTCCGTCCTTAAAGCGAATCCAATATCTCATTCTAAAAGCTTAACAAGCTAAGCAAAAGGAGTAAATTGTAAAGATTTAAAAAGCTTCCCTGGCTAAGGCAAGCACGCGAAAATGAGGAGATGTGTTTATTGTGGTAAAGAGCTTGACAGCGAAGCTATTGTTGACATGTGTGAGCAATGCGGCATGAGCGTGTTTGGAGAGAAAATGTTCAAAGCGATTGTTGAAAACATGAAAAAGGCGAGAGAGCGTGGCGATCTTTACCAGAGTGATCTGGCAATAGGAGAAACAATGGGCGAGGATATAACGCAGAAGTAGCAAATCCGAAAAGCTTTAAAAAGATATTTTTCTGAGGAAATACATGTCAGAGATTACTGTTAGCATAAAAGACAAGAATGGCAGAGTGCTCATAGAAAGCTCGGGCCTTGATAACCTCGAGCTCGTGAAGATAAACAAGATTGTGTGTTCGTGGCTGAGGAAAATAAAATACATGACAAAGTATGAGCAATTTGATATGTACATAGGAGCAAGGAGAAAAGGCAAGGGATTTTGGCATGTTGTCAAGGCACATGTCAAAGCAGGAAAGAATGTGTTCAATGCTGAGCAGGGAGATTTCAACATGTATAAGGCTGTTGCTGAAGTTATGAAAAAAATAAGAGCAGAAATGCTCCACAAACTGAAAAAATGAAAAAGGAAAGGAAGCGTGTTCGCGAGCGAGGCAAGATAAAGCTTAGCCGTTACTTCCAAGAGCTGAAGCCAGGCGACAAGATAGCGATAGTTCGCGAACTTGCATTGCAGCCAGCATTTCCAAGACGGCTACAAGGCAGAACAGCCATCGTGGAGAAAAAGCAAGGTAGCGCGTATGTTGTGAAGCTCAAAGATGGAAGCAAGGAGAAAAGATTTATAATCCATCCTGTCCATCTCAAAAAGTTAAAATGATAAACTCGATAGAACCGTTAAGCATGGCTGAAGTCAAGAAGATTATAGAGAAAGATGAAGAGAAGAAAGAGCTAGTCGATTTCATAAAAAGATTTATCAAGCTTGATGAAAAGCAAGCGAAAGAGCTCAAGGCAGAGCTTATGGCGCTAGACATCATGAAGCTGAAGCCGCAGCATATAGTAAAGATTGTAGATTTTTTGCCAGAAGATGCCAGTGATGTTTATAAAATATGTATTGATGCAGGTCTGACAGAAGATGAAGTCAAAAAAATACTTGATGTCGTGGCTAAGTATAGATGAAAATGAAAGAAAAAGAAGAATATGCAATTATCCTAGATTACTTACCTTACGGCTATCCGCTGGAAAGGAGAAGGATGCCAATAGCGCAAGCTATAGGCGAGAAAAACTTCACGCTCTTGGAGCTTGTACCGAGACGTGGTGTTTCATTACAGCTCAAGGAAAGGGTTTATATAGGTGACGGCAAGCGAGACAAGATATATTACATAGCGGGCAGATTGCCACGAGAAAAGCTAACAGAGACGGCAAAAATAAACTTGCAGGAATTTGTAAGCAAAGCGATAGAAGAGCAGGAACAGAGGTTTGTTGAATTTTTCAACAAAGCAGAGGCCATAAACACAAGGGTGCATCAGCTTGAACTCTTGCCAGGATTTGGTAAAAAACATACGCAAGAAATAATAAAGGCAAGAGAAGAAAAGCCTTTTGAAAGCTTTGAAGATATAAAGCAAAGGGTTAAGGGCATACCTGACCCAAAAAAAGCTGTGGAGAAGCGATTGCTCCAAGAACTGCAGGAAATGCAAAGACATTATCTTTTCGTGAGATAGAATGGAAGCAAAACAAACGCAAGGGCAAGAGAAGAAGGAAGAGGAGAGAATAGTGCGAATCATGTCAACAGACATACCTGGAAGGATGAACATCTATACAGGCCTGACCAAAATAAAAGGCATCTCATGGAGCATGTCAAATGCTATCTGCAATGTTCTTGGTTTAGACAAAAGCAGGAAGATGGCGACATTGAGTGATGATGAAATAAAAAAAATCGAAGAATTCTTGAAAAATCCTGATGTTCCTGCATTTCTCAAAAACAGACGCTTTGATCGCGAAACAGGAGAGGACTTGCACTATCTTGAAAGTGACCTATCGTTGCGTAAGCAGTTTGATATAAAGCGTTTGCGAAAGATAAAGACATATCGTGGTTTGAGACACGCGCTTGGATTGCCTGTTAGAGGTCAGCGCACAAGAAGCCATTTCAGGACACATGGAGCAAGACGTGCGGTTGGCGTGAAAAAGAAAAAGAAGTAAGCTAAGATGTTGAGGAAACATAAAAAATATGTTAGGCCGAAGAAACCTTTTGACAAGGCAAGAATAGAAGAAGAGAACAAGATAATGAAAGAGTTTGGGCTGAAAAACAAGAGAGAGATATGGAAGGCTGATGCGCAGATTGCTAAGATAAGAAGACAAGCAAAAAAACTAATTACCGCTGAGCAAGAAGAGCAGGAAAAATTTTTGGCTAAGCTCAAAAAGATTGGTTTTAATGTAAGCAGTATTGCTGATGTGCTTGCGCTTGAAGCAAGAGACTGGCTGAGCCGTAGGCTGCAAACAATAGTTTTCAAGAAAGGGCTCGCGAGAACACCAAAACATGCAAGGCAGCTTATTACGCATAGACATGTTGCAGTGGATGGAAGAATAGTTAATGTTCCTTCCTATATCGTAAGCGTTGAGGAAGAAGATAAGATAGAGCTCGTGTTGAAAGAAAAGAAAGCAAAAAAAGTAGAAGAGCAAGAGAAGAAAGAGGAAAGTGTTGAAGGTGGAGAAGAAAGTAAAGAGGAAAGCGAGCAAGAAAAGCAAGATACAGAGACACGCGAGACAACTGCTGAAAGCGAGGGCAAAAGCCAAGAGGCAGGCGGGCAAAATGCAGGAGAGAGCGAGAATGAAGAAAATAATAAAAATCAAGAAAAAGGCTAAGTAAAAATGGCTGAAAAAGAAAAACCGGAGAGAATAGGAATAGCATATATATACACAACATTCAACAACACATTTGTGCATATCACAGACTTAGCTGGCAATACCATAGCCAGAGTTACCGGTGGCATGATGACAAAACATGACAGGCTTAAGGCAAATCCTACTGTTGCTATGTTCGTTGCAAAACGTGCTGCTGAAGAGGCCAAAGAGGCTGGCTTGACTTCGCTCTATGTAAGGATTAGGGCCAAAACAGCCTCGCCTGCGCCTGGTCCTGGTGCACATTCCGCAATACGCACACTATCACGTGAAGGCTTGAAGATTTTGAGCATAGCTGACACAACACGCATCCCGAGAGGAGGACCAAAGAAAAAAGGAGGTAAGAGAGGAAGAAGGGTTTAAAAATAAATCATGCCTTTGGTCAAGATGGAGATCAAAATACTCAAAGAAGATAAGGAGCAAGGAAAAATAAGTTTTGTTGTTAGCGAAATAGGTGAGAGTATGGCTAATGCTATACGTCGAAGCACGGCTGAAATTCCTATACTGGCGATTGATGAGGTTGAGTTCTATAAGAATGATTCCGCGCTCTATGACGAGATCCTCGCGCATAGGCTAGCGTTGATCCCGCTAAGGCCAAAAATCAAGCTGGCCGAGCGTGAGAAGTGTTCTTGTAAAGGAGAAGGATGCAAGAAATGTACTGTAGAGATAAAGCTAAGCGCTAAGGGGCCGGCCACTGTCTATGCTGAACAGCTCGAAGGCAATATCGATGTGGTGTATGGAAAAATGCCAATAGTTGTGCTTGAAGAAGGGCAAGAGCTCGAGCTTGTTGCATATGCAAGGCTTGGTAAGGCTATAGAGCATGCTAAATTCTCGCCAGGCCTGGTTTATTACAGGAATGTGCCAAACATAAAAATCAACAAAGAATGTGAAACATGTGAGGCTTGTGCTAATGCTTGTCCAACAAACGCCATAGCTTTTGAGAACGGTAAGCTTGTTGTTAAGGATGTGTATGCTTGCGATCTTTGCGAAGCCTGTGTCGAGGCGTGCAAGAAAGAAGGAAAGGAAGATGGCATAGTAATAGAAAAAACAAATGATATTATTTTCTTTATTGAAAGTTGGGGCCAAATTCCGGCTCGCGAGATATTCGGAGAAGCAATAAAAGTATTGAGGCAAAATCTTAAAGAAACAGCCAAGGCCCTGAAGTAATTAAGTTAAATTTTAAAACACCCTCGCATTAGCAAGTTAGTGCGGGGGTGCCGGAGTGGACAAACGGGCCAGGCTCAAGACCTGGTGGCTTAGTGCCTGCGTAGGTTCGAATCCTACCCCCCGCATCATGCTAAAATGCGACGCGTGAGCAAGACAAGAATAAGGGAAAGGGCAAGCAAAAAAACAAATCTTCGCTTGAGAAAACTCATAGCCATGGCAATGAAGCATGAGGCATGGCTCGAAGTAGCGAAGCTGTTGGCAAGGCCAAAAAGGAAACGCCTTGTGTTGAATTTGAAAGATATAGACAAGCAAGCAAAAGAAGGCGAAATAATAGTTGTGCCTGGTAAGGTACTCTCAGCCGGAGAAATAACCAAGAAAGTGAGAATAGTTGCATATGAATTTTCAAAAGCTGCTGAAGAAAAGATAAAAAAAGTGAAGGCTGAGATTGTAAAACTTGAGGAAGAAATACAGAAGAATCCAGAAGCAAAAAATATAAAGATCATAAGTTAAAATGGCTGAACAAGGAAAGGAAGAGCTGATCATAGACGCGAAAGATGCTGTAGCTGGCAGACTCGCCAGCTTTGTTGCTAAGGAAGCATTGAAAGGTAAGAAGGTTGTGATAGTAAATGCTGAAAAAGCTATAATAACCGGAAACAGAGAAAAGATTATCGAGAAGTACAGACAGTTGCGTGATATGGGCTCAACCTCAATGAAAACTCCAAGAATTCCGCGCTTGCCAGACCGCTTCCTGAAAAGAATTATAAGAGGTATGCTCCCCCACAAGAAAGCGAGAGGAAAGGAAAGAAAAGCTAACAATGGAAGGCAAAATCCATGACAAATTTATAACAATTGAGGAAATATGTAAGCTAATGTAAAATGCAAAGCAAAGCTATGGAAAAGCTTGTTGTGGCAGGAAAAAGAAAGACAGCTATAGCTAAGGCTGCAATATCTCGTGGCGAGGGTAATGTAAGAATTAACGGCAAGCCATATCAGCTGCTCTCATTTTTCCATAGGCTCGCGATAGAAGAGCCAATAAAAATAGCAAAACAGGTGCTTGGTGAGTTCAATTTTGATATAGACGTGAAGGTTCGTGGCGGTGGTATCGAAGGGCAAATTGAGGCTGCGAGACTTGCCATAGCCAAAGCACTGGTTAAATTCACTAGGTCTAATGAGCTGAAGAAAAGCTATCTTGCCTATGACCGTCACCTCCTTATAGCTGATACACGCCGCAAAGAAACAAGGAAGCCGCGTGACAGCAAGGCAAGAGCGAAGAGGCAGAAAAGCTACAGGTAGTGGCAAGATTTTTATAATCATGATTCGCTCATTGGATATGGTTGTTGGCACGGCAATAATTCTCGCTGGTGGTGACGCAAAACGCATGGGCTACACAAGCAAGGCGCTTGTGATGCTCAAGAACAAGCCGCTCATAGCCTATCAGGTTGAAAAATGCCCTCAGATATACACAAGCAAAAAGATTTCATGTCATGAACTGTGATGATCTTGCACCAGAGCTAAAGCTTAACGAACTTGATGAAAGCAAGTATGTTTTATGTGTAGTGAATCCACAACTTCCATTTGGTCTTGTTACAGAAAAAGACGGGAAAGTAGAATTTATCGAAAAACCTAAGCTTGAGAATTTATGGGTTAATCTCGGACATTATCAGTTCGACAGAGACATTGTTGATTTCTTACCCGATAAAGGTGATTTGGAAAAACACGTATTGCCAAGACTTGGAGAACAGGGCCTATTAACGCTATATTACTATAATGGCTTATGGTTTACATTCAACACACTCAAGGATGTTGAAAGGTTCGAGAAAGAAAGCAGGGGTTTAGAATTATAAGAATTTTTAAACATAGCCACTAGCTTCTTGTCATGCAAGACAAAGAACTTATCAAGAAATATAGAGAATACAAAAAGATAGATTTTGCGAGCATGCCCTATAAGAAACAGCTTGATGCAAAGCAGAAATTTCTTTCCTGGCTTTTTTGCCAAGATATAACCATAGCACGAAGTCCAAAGACAAAATATTACAGGACAAAGATGGATTATGTCTATGCCATGGGAAAGTTCGGCCAGAGAAAGCCTGGTAGTTACAAACATGTTATCGAGATTGAAAGCTGTGATATGATATCTGAAAAGATCAGCAAATTCATTCCGAGAATGCGTTCCTTGCTTCACAAGCACAAGATAGAGAGCCATGACTACATAAAGCATGAAGGTTATTTGCGTTATGTTGTTATAAGACATGCTAAATTTACAGACCAATATATGATAAACTTTGTTACGTTTACCGACGAGAATAAGCTAAACAAGCTGGTGAAAGAAATTTATGATGAGTTTGACTCGATTGTATGGAGTTATCAGCCAAGCCTGGCTGATTTAAGCTATGGCAAAGTACTGAAATGGTGGAAGAAACCATACATAGAAGAAAAATTCGACAACGTTGTTTTCAGAATAGGCGCAAACATGTTTTTCCAGAGCAATAGTTATGTGGCTCGTGAGATCTATTGTAGGATAAAAGAACTTGTTGGTATGAGCGGTAAGGCAAGAGTTTTGGATTTGTATGCAGGTGCTGCCACCATCTCGTGTTATATAGCAAATACATGCAAGGAAGTTACGGCAGTAGAGCTCAATGAGGAAGCTGCTGAATTCGGAAGGCAGAATATAGAAATAAACAAACTGGATAATGTTGAAATCATATGTGAAGACACTAAGGAGTATCTCAAGAAGCTGGAAAAGCTGGAGCATGACACAGTAATTGTTGATCCACCGCGAGCAGGCATGCAAAAAGCAGCGAAATATCTTGTCAGGTTGAAGCCAGAAAAAATTGTCTATATGTCATGTAATCCTATAACATTGAAGCAAGACCTTGAGGTACTTGGCCAGAACTACACTATCAGCGTGCTAGAAGCATATGATATGTTCCCCAACACATATCACGTTGAGATGCTCGTCTTGTTGGAATCTAAATAAATGCTATATCACACATTCCTCTGGAATCTTGTCTTCTCTTAGCCTCAGGAACACAGGAGCCCTTAGCTTCATATCCTTAGTTAAGTCAAGATATTTTACCTCAATGACAATCTTTGGCTTAATCCATGTAATGTCTCTTGCTCTTGCACCATGTTTCTCCTGCGTAACATAAAGCTCTTGTTCTGATAAGCACGGAACTCTTGATGATAGCTTCTTCATTTTTGCCAACAACTCACAAGCAGTTTCATGTGAGAAACCTGTTCCAACATTACCTATATAAACCAGCTTGTTATTACGGTAAGCTGCCAATAACAAGGAGCCAAACAAATGCTCGCGTTTGCCCTTTCCTTTAGTAAAACCAACAACCACAGCATCAACCGTCTTAAGATTTTTTATTTTTAGCCATGCATCACTTATCTTTCCTGGCTCATAACGTGACAATTTTCTCTTCGCGATCACGCCCTCGAGGCCAAGTCTTCTCACGTTGCGCCATAATTTTCTACCATCATTGGTGTAAGGACATATCACAATCCGTGAGGAGTTATGCACAAGCTTTCTCAGCAATAGCTTTCTCTTGATAAGAGGCAAATCAAGTGTTTGCTTGCCATTATGCTCAAGCACATCGAAAACAAAGATTGTAGCAGGCATCTCTTTACTGAGCATAGCTATCGCAATCTCTTGTTCTTGTTGCTCCCTTCTCTGCAATGCATTGAAATCTGGTTTTCCTTCACGAAGAACAACAAGCTCGCCATCAAGCACAGCTTGCCTTACCTTTATATCTTTCCATAAGCTGCGAAGTTCAGGATATCTATGAGTTATATCGCGTTCACGCCGGTACCAAAACACGTGTGCCGTCGAATTTTGGTTCGAATATGAAATCCTGACTGCTGAGCGTGTTCTTGTTGCCCAGCTTTGCAAGCATCACAGAATATTTCATTTCCTCCTGCTCAGACTAAGCTGTAATGCTTCAACCAATTTCTCTGCTTGTGCCTTTTGCTGTTTCTTTGTTTTTTTGCCGAGAACTATTGCTTTAAGCTTTTCAGCAAAACTATCCTTGAACTCTTCAAGCTTGATATCTCTTGTCATACTATCTACGAGCCTTTTTGCTAGTTCAAACTCTTGCTTGCTTATCCTTGCTCTCTCGTGAAGCTCAGGGAAATCTGGCTCGCGCACCTCATATGGATAATGCAATGTTGTTAACAGCAAGAGATTGCGATATGGCCTGAGCAGTGCTGTATACTCTTTATTATGCAGAATAAGACGAACAACCGCAACCTTGGCAGTAGCGCGTAAAACATCGCGAAGAAGAAAATAAGGTTTGGCACTTGATTGTGGCACAACATAGTAGTTGTTGTCAAATAAAATAGGATCTATGCTGTCTGCAGTAGTGAAAGCAACAATCTCTGCTTCCTTCGTACCTTCCGGCTTTAACTTGGCGAGTTGGTCCTTCGTAAAGATAAACCATTTATCACCAACCTTGAAGCCATGCAACACGTTTTGCCATGCCACTTCTTTCTTGCATTTAGGGCAGTAGCGTTTGTAACGCAATGGTGTCTTGCATTTGCCACAAAGAAGCTTGAAAGAAAACTGTCTTGGCTGCGCAGCGTTGTAAAGCTTTACAGGAATGCTGAGTAAAGCAAAACTTAG
>JAFCFJ010000015.1 GCA_017608705.1 Candidatus Pacearchaeota archaeon | reverse complement strand
TTATGATCAGGTTTTTGGCCTTATTCAACTTTCACAACCCATATACGGCTTCTGGTCAGAGCGAGGATAATTGGGACTAAGAAAGCGAAGTTGGTGAAACCTTTATCAAACTGACGCATTTTTTTATGAGTACCACCCATTTCCCAAAGCCCATTTGCTAGTTTTTGGCCAAATCTTCTACATTAATTCTTTTCGTGGAGTTTAGTTGCAATTATAGAACGAACGGAAATCGAGAAGAGAACTAAATTTTTTCTTCCTTCTTAAAACCAAGCAAGATTAGTTTTATAACAAAAAATCCGATTATCGTGCCGATTGGTACAAATAAAAAATATGGATATGGTGTTTTGAAGATAAATTTCAGACTTAGAAGCTATGATGAATATCAAATAGGAAAACTATTAAAAATGAAATAAAAGCTGAGATAGACAAAAATATAATATCGGCAATTATTTCCTCTTTTGTAATTGGTGTCTTTTTTTCGAATTTTTTTAAATGTTTTCTCATGTTTTATAATTGCTCTGAAAGATTGTATAAATCTTTTGAGGCTAACCTTTTTAATCGTTTTCCTCAAAACGTCTCTGCTTTTGTAGCATAAATATTTATTAATGCATTAAATCTCTGTTGTGTATGCAATCAAGCTATGATATGCTTATCGAAAGAATCGCAAGAGCTAGCGGCAAGAGTCGTGAGGAAATCGAGAGGCTTGTTGAGGCTAAGCGGGCAAAGCTTTCTGGTCTTGTGAGCAAGGAGGGTGCGGCTCAGATAGTGGCTGCTGAGCTCGGCGTAAATTTCGAGAAGGAACGTGTGAAGATAGCTGAATTGATGCATGGAATGAAACGCGTAAATGTTTTGGGCAAAATCATAAAGATGTTTCCTGTCAGAACCTATACAAGGAATGAGAGAGAACATAAACTTGCAAGCTTTATTCTTGCTGATGAAACAGGAAACATAAGGACCGTGCTGTGGGATACAAATCATATAGCGTTGATAGAGCAAGGCAAGATCAAGGAAGGCGACACTGTTGAGATTACGAGAGCTAGCGTTAGAAATAACGAGCTACATCTAACAGGATTGTCAGATATAAAGCTAAGCCAGGAAATCTTGGAGGAGGTCAAGACAGAAATAAGTTATGCTGAAACAAGCATATCCTCGCTGAGACCTGGGATGCATGTAAAACTAAGAGCCACGGTTGTGCAGTTGTTTGAGCCGCGAAACTTTATGGTCTGTCCTGAATGCCGGAAACGCGTGAGCGAGGCAGGAGAATGCGAGGAACATGGCAAGGTGGTGCCAGAAAAACGCGCTTTGCTTAGCATGGTAATCGATGACGGTACAGGTGTGATGCGTGCCGTGCTGTTCAACGAGCAGGCTGAAATGTTAGGCATAGATCTTGAGGCCTGGGATGAGAGTAAGAGGCAGGAATTGCTTGGCGAGGAGCTTATATTTTCTGGTAGTGTTAGGCAAAACAAGCTGAGCCAAGAGCTCGAGCTTTTTGTTCAAGATATAGCAAAAATCAACGTTGAGGAACTTATACAGGAGCTAGAGGCTAAGACAAGAAAATCTAACTAGTGCTGGAGGAGCAAAACAATAACAAGCACATCAAGAGCGATAAGCAAGACAAAGAGCGCTGTTTCTTCCATACTGTCTGTCCTTATTATCCACGACGTTTTCTTTCGGAGAGGCCAAAATGGAATGATGCCGTCACGGGTGAATGCGTCTGCCAGCAAATGCACGCTATAGCCAAGGAAAAATGGTAATGCAGCAAGTGGCCACACGAAAGCGAGTAAAATACTTACAGCTGTGGCAATAGTTAAACTATGGATCATGCCACGATGCCTGACAAAAAGCTGAAAGAAACGCATGAGCTTTGGTTTGCCTATGGCTGAGAACGGTGTGTCTACATCTGGCAATATGCTAGCAACTAGGCATATAGCAAGAAACAAGAGTTTATGCTCTACATGTGGTAAGAATAGCAAGGCAGCAAGGAGGCCAAGAGCAATGTGTGTTCGTAGTAGCATATAGTAAAGGGATTTGTGATGTATAAATCTTTTTCTATTTTAGATATATCGCTTTGAAATATAGCGAAATATCTCGATAATATTTTTAAACACCGGCTTGCTTTGTTGTGTATGGCTGAAAAAGAGATGAATAGCGAAACTGCTGAGGAGGAGCCAAGCATAGAGAAAGCCAGCGAGACCGAGAGCGAGGAGGAAGAACAGGAGTATAAGCTTACAGACTTGCCAGGCATTGGGCCGGCAGCAGCTGCAAAGCTCGAGGCAGCCGGCATCTATGATTTGATGGGTCTTGCAGTGGCATCGCCTGCAGAACTTGCAGAATTGGCTGGTGTTGGTGAAGCCGTAGCGAGAAAAGCGATACAAGCAGCAAGAAAGATGCTGAAGCTTGGCTTCGTT
Organism: Candidatus Pacearchaeota archaeon; assembly: GCA_017608705.1. GTDB lineage: Archaea > Nanobdellota > Nanobdellia > Pacearchaeales > GW2011-AR1 > JAFCFJ01. The sequence goes on along the minus strand of JAFCFJ010000015.1, from coordinate 10,018 downwards.
GATGGCTTGGAATATGCAAAGAGGCGCGAGGCGGTCGAGAAAATTACAACAGGAAGCAAAAATCTTGACATGTTGCTCGGTGGTGGTGTTGAAACTAAAGCTATTACGGAGGCATTTGGCGCTTATGGTTCTGGTAAGACACAGTTAGGGCTTACTCTCTCTGTTAATGTGCAGTTACCGCGGGATATGGGGGGTGTTAATGGCAAGGCCGTGTTTATTGACACAGAAGGCACGTTCAGGCCCGAAAGAATAAAGCAGATTGCAGAGGCCATAGGCGCGAATCCAGAAAAAGTGCTGAAAAATATTTTTGTTGCCCGCGCGTTCAATTCAGATCACCAGATGCTTCTTGTCGATAAAATTGGCGAGATGATCAAAGAAGGCGAGCCAATCAAGCTTATTGTAACCGTTACTTGCATAGCCTGATGAAACTTGCTGAACAGCATAATCTTGCCATCTATGTAACTAACCAGGTTATGGCTAATCCAGCAACGATGTTTGGCGACCCGACAACAGCAATTGGCGGTCACATCGTTGGCCATGCTTGCACCTACCGCATCTATCTTAGGCGTGGCAAGAAAGACTCTCGCGTGGCTAAGCTTATAGATTCGCACGGGCTCCGCAAGCCCGCGTTCTATCCGATTGAACTACAGGGACATCCATGCCACGTGTTTTTGCTTTTAAAATTTTGTTTCTGCGAAATGTGTAAGGAAAAATATAAGGAGAAAATGAACTAACTCTCAAGTTGCACCGAGAAAGTTTTTTAAACAACTACAGCTTAAAAGGAATATGGATAAGAGAGGTGCATTCGTTATGTCTTTATTCGTTATTATAGCTCTCGCCAGTTTTGTAAGTGGGGATCAGCCCGTTATAGATTTTATGCTGAGCAAACAAGTTTTTGCTGTTGGCGAGAATATAAGCGTGAGTGGCTCGCTTTCATGGAATAATGGCACAGCCATAGCTAACGCCAGTGTTGTTTTGAGACTGAAACAGGGAAGTGCTGTTATGGCCAATACTAGTGTTAACACGAGCACGAACGGTACTTTTCTTGCTGTGTTGCAGAGCAGCGAAGCAGGAATATATACCTTGGAGACAATCTATGGTAATGCTTATGCTAGCGCAAGTTTAACTGTGTTGAATATAAGCCTGGACAAGTTTTATGTGCACTCCTCGAAATACTTCTACAGCACCAATGAGGCTGTAGTGCTTGAGCTTACCGCAGTAGAGCTGTTGAACGGACAGGAAGTTAAGAAATCGGGTGTAGAGATTAGTGGAAATATAAGAAGAAAAAGTAATCTTGCTATAGTTAAGACATTTAGCTGTAGTACAGATGCAACAGGAACCTGCGAGGCGAGCGTGAGTGGCTTGACATCTGGAGAGTATATAGCTGAAATAAATGACTTTACCGCTTTTACAGAATTTCGTGTTTTGCCTCTTGAAGCTTGGCTTTATGTCAAAGATAGTGAAGGGTTAAAGCCAAAGAAAACTTTCAGTCCTGGCGAAACTCTAACCCTTGAGCTCGTGCTGAAACCGCAAGATACTAGCGCGAGATATACATTTTACGCTATAATAAAAGATTCTGATGGCACTACAGTTGATACCACACAAAGAACAAGCTTGTCAAGCGGGAACGATTTTACTGCAAGCCTTAGTGTTTTTCTTGATACAATGAACTACGTGCCTGGAAGCTATCATGTCTATGCTTATATTAACGGAAGTAACAATCTTCTGCTCGAAACTGATTTCGAGGTCAGGGAGTGGAAGTTGTTCCTCAAGAAAAATGATATTTCCTCTGGTTTCGAAGCAGGCACATTGGCTTTTCCTGGTAGCACCACCTATTTTGAGATCTATCCACTAGACTCAAACAACGAGTTTATTTCCGATTTTGCTAGTAGCGATTTCAACATAACACTATTGGATATGAACAGGTCGATTGTCGGTACAGCAAATGCTACAGAAAGTTCTGTTTGTAACTTTGGACCTTGTTATAATTTCTCTGTCACTCTTCCCGAAAAGACAGGACAATATCTTCTTGAAGTGAGTGCTATTTACAAAGGAGACGAGCAAAAGGCGAGCCAAAGAATAACAGTAACAAATAAAATACTCGATGCCCTTGCCGTGGACAGATTCGGTGATCCGAAGGAATTATTTTCTACAAACGAGTTTGTATATCTAAAACTTGAAGCAAGAAACAAAAGCGAAAGTGGTTTGAGTATAAGTAATGTTTCTTTGGTGAGAATAATAATGCCAAACGGTACATTGCTCAACTACACAAGCGGTAACTGGTCCATTCAGCTTACCGATTCGAAATGGGCATTCAACTCAAGCTTCAACGGGTTTGCGGCAATAAAAATTTCGCCACCGAAAACAGAAGGAACATATCATGTTTACATTGTAGCAGATAACATGACAAGCTCTGCAAAATTTAAGCCAGAAAATATGCGAAATGCGCAATTTCTTAATATAACTTCAGGCTCTCTATATGGCGTGCTATCCTCATGTAATTTCAACGCAAGCGAAAGACAAATCTTGCAAAATCTTACCATAAGCATAGATTACGTAAAAAATATCTACACGGGAAAAATCTATGAGTTAAGCACAGATTCTGGTTGTAGCACAGATAGTGTTTACGAATGCCTGGTAAAGCCGGCAAATGGTGTCTGGGAGAGTGGCGAGCATGAGATTAGGCTCAGCATCAGAGATAGCAATAATGTGACCAGCTATGTATACAGAAGGTTTGAGGTAGAACCTTTCTATGTCTATGTGAAACCGATAACATATAGCATCCCATTCACATCAAATCTCTTACTCAATATAACAGCATATGAAGCAAATGAAGAATGGTGGGATAATCATAAAGGGATTGATGGAATTGTTAGGATAGAAAAAATATACTATTTAGGCAAAGAACAAACAGATTTTGGTTTCATCGCAGAGCAGGGGTATAATTCTACAGGAATAAACACAACACAAGTCAGTAACGGTACTGCTCTGAGCAGGAAATTGGTCTAGTGGTAATTACCGCATTGTTGTTAGGGTCGCAGACAGTAAAGGAAGAGAAGCTTATGGAACAGCAAGATTCGTTTCAAAACGCTGGAAGGTTTGGGGGACGCCTATAAATATAGACTTATTTTCCTCTTACGGCAATGCTGAATCTAAACCCATATTCAACAGCGATGAAAATCTTACAATATTTGTTTCTGTTCTGAATAGTAATGCTACGCTCAGCGATGTGATAGAAAGATGCCGTGTATTGTGTAAGGTGCTCAACTCTAGCCAGTACATAGCAAACAGCATTACTGTAAACAGGTCTATGACATGGATGGATGCAGGAAAAAGCGAGGCTGGTTATATCATAAATATTTCCCCAGCCAGTAACTTATGGGAGCCGGGTTACTATAAATTAGAATTTGATGTCAATGGAACAGAAGTAGGTTATGGTAGCCTAACTGTTCAGTCATTTTATGTTTATGCTATCTCCACAGACCCGAGCGGAAACACAAGACCCATAGTTTCGCCAACTAAGTCACTTTATTTAAAGATAAAGGCCGGAACCGCCCCAAACTATAAAAATGTCAGCATAAGAGAACTTACATTGAAAAGTGGCACAACAGAATTTACTATAGACGAACTTAATGTCTCACCACTCTATTTGGATGCCTCGCAGCAACCAATTGTAGTTACGATAAATAGAAGTGATGGCTCTAAGTGGCCAATCGGTAGTTATGATGGAGAAATTGTGCTAAACAGCACCCCAACAACCTTTGGCTACGCAACCTTTAGCTTTGAAGTTAAACCTTTCAGAATAAGTGCGGAACCAGAAACCTATGTGAATGATAACGATGCTTGTGTAAATATAAGTCTGGAAGTTCTTGAGCCTGACAATGGTAGCGTGAGAAGTGGTAATTATAGTGTAATTTCTATAAAAGAGGAAAGAGGCGGAAGTATCATAACATATGATAATTATAATTATTCTTCTGGTAATGAATGGTTCGATGGCAATACCACGCTTACCGTATGTCCAAATAATGCTGTCTGGAGTAGAAACACTAGTGAGCAATACCATTACCTCACGATTTCTCTTCAAGACAACAACAGACAAGATTACACCGGAACAGCGATGGTTTCCTTCAAAACAATTCCATTCAATGTTAGCTATGAAGTAATTGGAGGTCTTGAGATATTCCCTATGAAAAATCCAGTAAGCATCAATATAACACTAACCAAACCATCCGGACAACTTGCAAGAGCAAATCTAACAGAAATTAGCCAATGGAAAGTTATAGAAGGCATTGGGCCAACACTAGAATATTATAATTTCACTATAGGTAATTGCAATAGCACTACTTCGCTCGTCGGTTGTGAAATCAATGGGTCTGCCATTGTTAATATAAGCGCGCCGGCAGATGGATGGCAACTGCATAACCTATTAACTTTAGAATTTATTACAGAAAACAATGTTAATGTAGAGTACTATCCTCTCTGGTTCTTTGCACCAGAACCATATCTCTCGTGGATAAATCGTTATCTTTACCAAATGCCTTATTACTTCGGCTACGCTTATGGAAGTGTGCTTTATGACCAAGATGAAAATATAAGCCTATATCTTTACATCAAAAATTTCTCCACTAATGAAATGGCACCAAACGTTACAATACATAATGTGTTAATAGCATTCCCAAATGCGTCCTGCGAATATGACTATTGCAGAGATTATGTTCAAGCTAATTACACAGCAAGCAACAATAATAAGACAGACGAAAATGGAACAATCAACATAAACATAATAAAACCAGGAGAAAGATGGCCTGCTTACGGATGGTACTATCTCAAATTTAACGTTAGTAGTGAAAATGGCGATGTAACAGCAATGCTCAAGGGCCATTCCGTCTATGTAAGAGATATAGTGCCACCAAATGTCACAATAATCTCACCAGAAAATAACGCTACAATAACAGGCAATACTCTTCTCGTAAATATAACAACAAACGAATGGACTAATTGTATCATATATCTAATGAACTATGATACTTTCTATCAACTTATTTGTGATGAAGAAGACGCTACGATATGTAATTCAACTCTTTATAATGGAAGTATGTACCATTATGAATTTGTCTACAAAACAAATCCGGTATCTCAATATGTTTACCACTATCTACGTTCCAATATCGTGCCAGACAGAAACATGTCTGTAACAACAGCAGAAAATTTCACGACTGGTGGTTTAGGTCATAGCTATATATTCAACATAACAGGATTTTCAAGTGTTGTACAACATTATGCTGTTGTTGCTAGTTGTCGGGATGCCTCTTTTAATTTAGCGAGTGGTAAGGCTATAGTAAAAATCAATCAGACTGGATAAAGCTAAAAATGATGGAGAGAAACATGAAAAAAAGTTATATAAGTTTGTTAGGAATAAGCCTTACTATCTTATTCTTCACTACCCTGGTTAGTGCGCAAATAAATGTAAGAATTAGCGACTTCAGGTGTCCGAGTAGCGTAGCGGTTGGGCAGAGCTTTGCGTGTACGGCAAGAATCCAAAATTTTGGCGAGAGCGATGTTTACATAAATACCCTTGTTCTATATCCTGACTCAAGCGGTTGGACAGAAAAGCACGCATATGTATTGCCGCTTGGGGAAACCATTCCATCCGGATCTGAAAAGGAAGTAACGTTTTATGGTCTGCGTGCATCTTTGCCAGGTGTGCATGGTTTTTCACGTATCATGCTTGATGAGTTAAGCGATAGTTATGTTGCGGATAAAGCGATTAGCATAAATGCTGTATCAGCAGCAATTGATGTAAGTTCAGCAAGCAGCGTAAGTCCGGGCGAGAGTTTCAGAGTTTATGCTGAGGTAATGGCTGGTGGAAATGTCAATATGCAAATTAGCTTTAGCTCAGGATGTAGCTATGTAGGCAAGGCAAGCAAATCCTTGCGTATGAATGATGGGCAAACCTACGTGACATCTTGGATATTAACCCAGTCTAGTTCTGGGTGTAGTTACACAATTACTGCAAAAGCAAGAAGTATAGATGGTTTGGCTACCTATACAGCGAGTGTAAGCAAAACTGTGGCTACGCCAACCGCAGCAGTGGAAGAGGAGAGAGCTATGGAGGGTGGCGCAGCAGAAGAGAAGCCTGAGCTAAAGAGACGTGTATGGCGAATGCGAAAGTGGAACATCTTATTCTCATGGCTCCGTAGCTATTGGTGGCTTCTTACCCTCATTATTATAGTTCTGGTAGTGGTCGGCTCTATCTTGCTCAAAAGATACAAGAGGAGTGCGAGGTATTTTCTGAGGATGAGGAGCAGAGGGAGAAGATAGTGAGTAAAGGGGAAAAGTTAAAAACTCAAAAAAGATATCTTAGAAATGGAGCAAGGTATAATTGCAGATTTGCATATACACTCCAGATTTAGTCGTGGTACAAGTAAGGATATAGATTTTGAGAACCTTGCAAAATTTGCAAAAATAAAAGGTGTAAACTTACTCGGAACAGGAGACTTTACACACCCTTCATGGCTTAACGAGATAAAAAAGCTCCATGACAGCGGAGCCGGGATTTACTATTACAAAGGTTTTCCGTTTTTGCTTTCATGTGAAATTTCGCTGATTTATAGCGATGGCAAGAAGCAAAGGCGTGTGCACTTGCTTGTTCTTGCTCCTAACATAGAGATTGTGGAGCAGATCAATGATTATCTTGATACTCTAGGCAGACGTGATTACGACGGAAGGCCAACCTTTGGTCTTGGTTGTGCAGAGTTTGTCGAAAGCTTGCATGCAATCTCTCGGGACATAGAGATAATTCCAGCACACTGCATGACGCCGTGGTATGGAATATTCGGGAGTAAGTCTGGCTTTGACAGCTTAGAGGAAGCTTTTGGAGACAAAACCAAAGAAATTCATGCCATAGAATCTGGCATGTCTGCTGACCCAGAAATGTTGTGGCGACTTGACACAGGCAAGGCTATCGTTTCGTTTTCTGATGCTCATAGCTTTTGGCCGTGGCGCATTGGAAGAGAGGCCACAATTTTCAAGCAAGAAAAAGAATTAAGTTATAAACAAATTATCAGCCAGATAAGGCACAATACCTTTCTCGCTACAGTTGAGGTTGATCCTGCATATGGCAAATATCACTATGATGGTCATCGAAATTGCAATTTCTCTGCCTCACCAGAAGAAACGAAAAAACTTGGTGGGATATGCCCTGTATGTGGTAGGCCTCTCACAATTGGTGTTGAAAATCGTGTTGAGCAGCTTGCCAAGAAGCCAAGAGGTTTCAGGCCAAAAAATGCTAAGCAGTTTTACAAGCTATTGCCTCTCCATGAACTCATAGCTCTTGTTTATAGCGCAAGCGTTTCATCACAGAAAGTATGGACGATGTATAATAGGCTTATCACTTTTGCAGGAAGTGAGTTTGGTGTATTGTTGCAAACTAGCAAGCAGGAACTTGCTAAGGCAAATGTGCCAGAAAAGCTTATCGAGCTTATAATGAAAAACCGAGAAGGTAAGATAAAGGTTAAACCAGGTTATGATGGTGAGTACGGCAAGCCTATTCTTTCCGAACAGCAGAAAACCTTGTTCTGAATTCGCTTGCTTGCGCAGATTTTATTTTCACAAATTTATAGCCAGCCCATTTGGTTTCCTTTCCACAATGCAATTCTTGCAATGTATAGCTTCCACAAACAACACACCGCTTCAGCTTCATTTTTTTTCAATCACTGCGTATTCACAGCCATGGTCTTTGGCCCTTCTCTCTATAAGTTCCAGTGCCTTTTGTAACTCAGCATTTCCTTCCTTTGGGTTTGTTGTTTTTATTGTTAGCATGTATGTTCCGCCCCCCACATAGTTTATCTTATCCGACCATTCACCAAGAATCTTTTTTATTATTTCAATACCGTCTGATGCCTTGCTTTTGAGCATAAAACTTTTTTTCAGCTTTATCTCTTTTTCTTTTCTTTCTCGGAGTATTTTCAGGAAACGTTCCGCCTGTTCTTTTGACATATATGTTTCGAGCAGTTGTGTGTTTGTTTTTGCTTTCTCTACAAAATCAAGGAGCGAGCCTTCTTTTTCCTTTATTTTTTCAATAATCTCAGGGGCTTTTTCTCCAAGAATAGCCTTCATTATCGTTGTGATGCTTTTTTCTCTCTCATACCTCTCGAGCACCTCTTTCCTTTCTTTCATTGTTACCCTTCTTAGACTTAGGTCTATGTGGCCTGTTCGCTCATCAATGCGCAGGACTTTACAGACAATCTTTTTGTTGGGCACAACATAGTCGCGAATATTACGTATGCGTCCCGGTGCCACCTCGCTGAAAATTATCGTGCCCTCGCCGTTTCCTTCTATCTCTACAAATACCGTGGTGCCGACTATCTTTTTTACGACACACAACACCACATCGCCTTCTTTCATTTTAGTTCCTTGACTATCTTGGCAAGTATTCTTGCTTTGCCTCCGCGTGGTTCTGCAAGTACTGCATTACATTTCAAACATCTCACTTGCATCGCTGCTTTCTCGTAAAGTGGCTGTTTGTTCTTGCATTTTGCACATTTGACAAGCAAGAATCTTGTTGCCATGTTCAAGCAAGAGGGGCTATTTTTATAAATCTAACTGAAATTTTCAGCTTAGACCTTTATCAGCTCTATTTCGAGCGCTTTTTTTAAATTTTCAAGAAACTCACTTTCTTTTTCACGAGGTACAAGACAGCCAGCTGCAAGAGCATGTCCCCCACATTCTGCTTCGAGTTTTTCTGCAGCAATACACATAAGTTTTTGCAAATTTTTCTCCCCATTCCTGCCAGCAATTCTTGCCGAAACCTTGAGCTTGTCCTCACGATACGCCATCGTAACAATTATCTTTCCGTCCTCGAATATGGCTGAATTAGAAAGTATGCTTGCTATCGTGCCGACTATGGTGTCTTTTATTTTGTCTCTTGCATGAATAATTACATAGTCTTTGCCTTCTATTCTCTCCGCTTCGTTCTGCACAAAATTCAACGCGGACACGATTTCTTGTTTGTATCTTGCATAAAGCTGTTCCGCCTTTTTTCTTGCTTTCCTGTTGCCAAGACAGAGCGAGAGGGCGAGTTGTGGCATATCAAGCCTGCTGCATGCATTAATCATTGCGCTCAGCTCTCGTGCATCTTCGAGTTTGTCGAGAAATTTCACAAGGTATATATTGCCAATAAACTCTGAGGGGTCGCGTTTAGGATTTCTCAGGATTATTGCTGTAATAAGCCTGGACAAAGTGCTTTGTTTAACGGTCTTGTTGCAGGATACAGCAGAAGACCTTTTTTTATCACTATCTCAGCCTCATTGATTATATGGTTGTTCAGCTTGCTTATCTCACGTTCGAGCATATCACCGACCATGCCGATCACGGCAAGATTTGCAAGTTCCTTGTTGCTTCCTGCTATTGCCTTGGCAAACAAATATACGATGCCTGCCGCGCTTATGTCCTCATCATCATTGAGATGTTGATTAACAAGCAAAACATTTTCTGGCACATCACCACTGATTTCATGATGGTCAAGCACAAGAATTTTGTTTTTCATCTTAGCAAGGTGTTTCATGCTGGAGGAGCCGAGATCAAGGAGAACAAGATAGGTATCACTGCTCACTTCTTCGAGGCAAAAATAGCACCAGAGGTTATGCCGTCTGTGTCATAATGTGTTATTATTTCTATTTTCTTGTCCTTAACTTCTTGGAGAAATTTTTTGCTGGCATCTTCAACCAACTTGAACATTTTCACCTCTTTTTTCAAGATATTGCATGGTTTTTCTTAGCTTTGCTTCAGTAATTGTGAGAGCACGTTTAGAACGCATATCGTGCTTGTTCTTAGCCATATGCTTTCTTATCCTTTCTACCTTTCTTTTCAGATTGATTAGTTCTGGAGGTTTGTAAAGATTATGTTTCTTCAGTATGTCTGCAAGTCTCGTGCCATAAACACGCACTGTGGGTATGCCATACTGGTCCCGCAACACAAGCCCGATTTTTTCTGCTGTAAATCCTTGCCTTGCCAGATT
>JAFCFJ010000002.1 GCA_017608705.1 Candidatus Pacearchaeota archaeon | reverse complement strand
GGCTATAAGGAAAGCAACTGTGAACGGCATTCCTTCCTTTATCTTAACTCTTCGCTTGTAACGTTGTAAAAGCTTTATTTCTTCCACGCTAAGACCTTCCCATCTTGGCTTTATTAGTGTTTTACCAAGCTTAACTGGTTGATAAAGCCAGTCTCCTTCTCGCAATGCTCTCGTTTTTATACTTTTAACCATGCATGCTTCCTCGATGGCCTTGGCATAAAGATATAGGAAAGGAAATGCAAGAATAAGGGCGGCAAGCATAAAAAGCAGTGCGATATCTGTTAGAAAAGCTAGTGCAGAGAGTATCAATGCAAACACAACCGCAAGAATAATGTTGGCTTTCCATCGCCGTTGCCTCGCTAGCTTTAAAAATTCTTGCGAAAATTTTTTTGGTTTCAGCATCACGAGAAGTGCTGAATAGACAAAGCCATAAATAGAGCCAGCAACAAAAAGCAAAAAGACAAACACAGCGAGAAGAAAAATATTTTCAGTCAAGCTTCTTGCAGTTGGCAGGACCATGCCCAGAGCCATAAAAAGTTTTGCGTCGCCACCAGCAAACACATGACAATAGTAGAAAAGATAAGCAAGAACAAAGAAAATACCAAAGCCAACAAGGCCGTAAAGCAAGAACGAGAAACTGCTATGGAGAAGTGAATAGAAAACACGGAAGATAAATGCAAAGAGCACGAGACCATAATTAAGCCAATTAGCTACTTCCCTCTGTCTTACATCCTGAACAACAGCTGCAATAATCCATATTAAGGCAAGGGTAAAGAGAAAAAATTCTGGTTCCATTTCCCATTCTATTTTTTCTTACTCGCGGTTCTATGCTTGCCACCACGCTTATAAACACGATACTTACGCTTACGTTTGAGATCTTTCTTGGTGGTGCGCTTGTCCGGCACTGCATAATCTATGCTCATTTCACGAAACTTTAGCAAGTGAAATCACAACTCACACTTATCAAATCTATGTTAGCGAGTGTTTCACAAGTAACCTTGGCTTTTTTCCTCTTGCAATCAACATACTGCCCGTTCTCTCCATTAATCCTATCCGTGCCACCACATTCTTGGCCCCCGCTGATCTCTCTTGCAATTTTGTTCAGCTCGGCATCAGCTATGCCCCTGACTTCACGCAATGCACAGAAATCTGCTTTCACTCCTGTTACGCATGCTGTCTCACAGTTTTGCTGTATTGCTGCAAGATTGCTGCTTGGGGTAAACCAGTCTCGCACTTTGTCCCATCCCTGCGTAAAGCCAATTATCAAGACAACAAGCACTACAAGACCAAGCACCAACGCGATGATGACCCATATCGGAGTACCTTGTCCTGTTTTTTCCATTTTAACCTCTTTTCTTGCCAAAAATAACAAACAAGGATTTAAAAAGGTTTTGTAAAACTATCCACGCAAATAAAAATCAAGCCTCACACCTTCTAGAGTTTTTTTGTCTGTAAAAAATTTATGCTTGCTCTCAAGCGTGATTTTGTAATAGGTCTCGCTCCCTGCCTCGATTCTTGTAACGCGAGAATCAAAATCCGCGAGCTCTTGTTGCCAGCATTTCTCGTTAGCTACACATTCCATAGCTATATTATGCAAAGCTGAAAAACTCACGAGCCCGAGATCGCGAAGTGAAACGCTCTCATTGAATGTATAAAGATAGCTAACTCTAGCATGCCTATTTTTCTCTTCTAAAAACAATGCTGTTTTGACATGAACCGTGTTACCATCAAAATTGACCTCAAATGCATTGTTTTGCAAAACCTTGCTTATTTTGTTTCTGAAACTTTTTTCAAATTCCTGTACAAATTTTGTGTTAATGTCTGAGGAAAGAGAGCAAAAGAAAGGCACGCCATCTTCGAAGCAACTTGGATCAATAAACTCGTAGTATTGCACAATTTTCCTGTAACTCTCTACCATCGCCTCTCCCATGCTCTGTCTGACATAGAACTCTGTCCCCGTAGCATTGGCATAGATTTTGTCGAGCATGTTTAGTTCCGCAAACCTCTTGTTGATTTTGTAAGATTGTGTTACAAAAATAAAAAGAGAGGCTATGCATAGCGCTAAGGTCATGAACACAAGCAATACTATGTAAATGCTCCCTCTTTTTTCTTTTATCATTTTACACATCTTGTCAGCAGATATATTTTATTTTCTTTTGCCTCGCCAAACCTTAGCATAGCTGAATCCTTATCAAGCTCAGCAATGAGTTTTGTCGGCATCTTCGAATAGCCATGGCCTTGCATCAAGACAAGAGCATCATAGCTGAGTTTTTGCGAAGGAATGTAAAAATAATAACATTCATGCTGGCTAATTACTGCCACAATCTTATTTTTTATAACTCCTGCAACTTCGCTGTTGCCAGTCATCGCCCAATATCTCACCAAATCGAACAATGTAGAGTTGCCAGCTTGCCACTCAGCATTGCCTTGCAACAATGATGAAAGCAAAAGCATGTCCAGCTCTCTTCCTTCATACAGCGTAGTAGAGCCAAAAAATTTGTCTGTGATGCTTGACAAAAGCCTTGTTGGTACTCGCTTCGCAAATATCATGCTTGAGAATGCAAGAAATAGAAAGATTATCACGCATATCAGTAAGAATGCGAAAAACCATGTTAGCGTAACACCTACCTGTGCTTTTTTTGCCCTAAACATTTTGCTAAATCCTCTTGCCATTTTCATTGCTTGCTGTAAGCACACGAATAAGCCTATCATTCAAATAGAGTCTTGTGCTGTAACATTTTGCATAGCGCCTTGCAATAACCTTGCGCTGTATTTCACACTCTTGCAAAAACGCGCGCTTTCCAAGTTCCTCAATAACAACATTGTTTTCGTCAAGAATAGCTATATAGTAATTACAGGCTTGCATGGCAACGGTGGAAAAGCAATCTGCAAGCGAAATATTATGCATAATACATGTCAGGGCTCTTGTTGCCATAATTTTAGCTTCGAGCTCTCTTGTATCAAAACTTGAGTTATAGAACATAACCGTAGCAGAGATAACAGCTACTGCTATGATCACAATCACAAAGAACCACCATGCGGACATAAGTTTGCCTTGCCTTCTCATTTTATTTCGAGGAACAGGGCTTTATCTTCTTTATCGAGTTTCCACACCACTGCATTTGGATTGAAGTGTCTCATCTCATAACCACTTCTCTCGCTAACTCTGACAAGCACAGCATTGGTTTTTGGATCTATGCTCACCACATTACCGCTGAAGCTATTTTTGCTTGCCCTCCTGAAAAGCTCGTCTAAGCTAAGAGTTATGTTTGTTCCTGGCTTCGCCAGAAGCAAAGAAGGCTATATTCAGAATGATAAAAATTAGATTTTCCATAACCAACTCAGTGGCACCTCTTTTTCCTGGCATGAAAATTATAGGAGAGATGGTTTAATAAAGCTTGCCTCTTGTTACCAGCACTTTTAGCTCATACCCTCAATGTTTACACAAAACTGAGAGATTGCTTCGGGCTCATAGCTAACAATACGAACAGCAGAACAACCATTTCTTGCCTCACTACTACTCGTGAGGTCACCGCAATAACCTGCAGCAATACTACGTTGCCACGCAACATTGAGCTGTTGTGCTGTTACGCCGAGCGCCATGGCCACAAGAGTCAAGGCTGGATGGCTCGCAGCAAGTTTGAAGCCCGCCACCACCGTTTTGGGCGCCACGAACGAACCGAGGGTTGCTGTTCCGGCAAGAGCATAGGCAAGATTAACAAGGCTGTCAATCTGGCCCGGTGCATTTATTTGCATGAATAAGATTGCAACCTCCTTGCTCTTTGTGCTAGCCCCCTGCTGTATTGGCTCGAACAACTGCTCATCCTCTTCGCTTGCATCAATCGCCACGCCAAGTTCCTCAAGATACGTGGCTATATCACCAAGCTTCACGTTTTGGCTCCTTCGCATATTTTATCAAATCAATACTGCTCAGTTCATCTTCACTCACAACCCTGCCTATATCATCAGCAAAGGCTATTCTCGAGCATATCACACAAGTAGGATATATCTTGCTAAGACCATAAGTTTCAGCAATGTATCGTGAGAATAGACTTATCTTGCCCTCGCCCATCATCCACCAACAGTCATACATTTCCTGTATGAGCGCGCGCTCTATATCTTCCTTGCTCCGAACAACGATACGTCTCACATCATTGCTTCCTTCAAATTCTTTGCATTTGCCGAAACGCGAAGCTGTAAGACAAATCTTGCTTGTTTTACAATTCAGCTGTATCATGTTCTGCGCGACAGATGGCATCGTAGCCCTCATAACTACGCTTTGATGGCATGCCTGCTTGCTCGCTTCTTGACGCCAAGGGAATGAAGCGTAGAATATCAGCAGTATGGCAAAACCAACCACTAACAAGATTATCGTAACAAGCTGCTTTGATGTAAGCTCTCCATTTCTTTTCATCTTTTCCCAAGGTTTTTGAAAAATTTAAACTTAACCTCCTGTCAGGCGTCTGAGCAAAAAATAAAGTGCTGAGGCAAGCACTATGAACAAAATTATCCATAACACAATCTTCACAAGCTCTTCTATCGCCCTCCTACCTCTTCTCTTATTCATTTTACGGCCCAGAGATCTCGCCAAGCAACGAGCTTGTGCTCTGCAAACTATTGTATATATTCCAGAATATTCGCCCCCATTCCTCATCAGCCCTGCCTTGCCTCTCAACCGCATACAACCATATAGTTCTTGTTTCCATATTTATCTCTTCGCTCTCCTGCTCTCGTGAAACCTCTTGCAGTTTTTCAAGGAGCGATGAGAGGCAGCTAAATATATTGTCAAGCTTTTCCTTGCTTTCACACCTAACACCAATTTTTTTTGCTATGCCTAATAGACTCTTGTTCTCAGCCTCGATAAATTCATCAGGACTCTTGCCTGAAACAATATAATCTGTGAGGAAGATGCTGAGCAATACCTTCTGGCTTATATCTTTGCCAGCACTCGCCTCCATAGCCTCTCCTGAATTTGGATACAAATAGTCAAACGTTATATCGACAGTTTCCCAGCTATTGAATGCTCCATCCTTTAGCAATTTTTTTGCATCAAAGCTCTGCTCATTCGGAAGGAACGAAAATAATATTTTCTCTCTCACCCGGATAAGATCAACAACAAAAATATCCTTGTTGATTTCTTCTGCAAATGTTGCTCCAGAACTAAGCCCGCCCATCTCATGCTTTACCTCTTTGCATATACCATTTTTATCACATGCCTCGATGAGTCTTATTGGGCTGGCAGGAAAACCAGCTGTCGAGGGACAAATACAAATGCATGAACCAAAGCTACAGAGACTTGGCTTCTCGAGTTTAGCGTTATAGCTAACAAGATAGTTTCCCCGCAAGTTCAGAAGCAGCATAGTAGCCAACTCGCCATCTTCCATCCCGTTTAGTTTCGCTGCAAGTTGCTCAGCCATGTTTTTCCTCTGCTCTTCCGTAGCATTTTTTTGAAACCACAATTTCCCTGCAAGAATCACAAGGAAGGTTATACCTATAACCGCAAGCACAATCCTCGCTGTCTCAGCTGGCAATAATGCGCGCTTTTCACTCGTTAGCATTACCATTTTCTCAACAGAGCAATACAAAGTTTCTCGCTACCAAAATCAGGAAAGATATTCTTGAGCCAATCAACTATATTGATTCTGGCAAGGAAGAATATCATAATAGCGAGAACGATTGCTATGATTATTATCACTATCAACTTTCTTAAGGCGAGCTCTTGTGTCATTTTCCAAACCTGAAAAGATTTTTTATGAACTCTATCGCGTTAATACCTTTGCCACGAAGCACAAAAAAAGCAACAAGCATTATTGCAAGCACAATCAAGGCGAGAAGCCACCAGGCGAGAGTTTCAAGCTCTATGTCCGCTTTCCTCTTTTTTGCAAACATTTTCTCCATAGATGAATAAACTTGGTTTTATAAATTATATGCCAAGACCACCAAGTGCTACACTTGCAACTATTGAAAGCACAAGAATCGCGAATAATGCAACAAGCAAATAAAGAGTTATACTGAGTTTGAGATTTCGTGCTGTTTGGTGCACAACCTTAAGCTTATCAACACCAGATTCTACTGTTATAATAGCATTTGTCAAAATAAATATCACCTGTATTATATAAAGCCCAATCGCTATCTGCAAAAAGTATGGTGGAATAATCGCTTCTATGTTGAAAAGTTGCATGATCGTTCCAAGTTCCACACCAGCCACTTCAACAGCCTGACCTGAAAGCAAAAGCGATCCGAGCTTTCCAAGTATTAGTGTTATCATACTCGCCAAGCCCACAACAACGCCAGCAAGCAAAGGAGCAAGAAAGGTTGCATTACTTTTCATATCGCTCACTATCTCAGCAAGCAAATCACGCATGCGCTCATTTATTTTATGAATATTCTTTATGTACTGTGAAATCGACATGAGGCTGTCTGCAGCAATCTTCAGCCCTTTTTTCACACCCTCAACAAGAATGCTCATGCTCGTAGCGATCAATGTAGAAGGATAGTAAACAATCGCACCCCGCTTCTTATCAAATATAGCTTGCTCAAGATTCATACCTAAATTCTGAATGTTGCTATTCGCTATCCTATAGAAACCCTCTACACTCATGCCACGAGATATGGCCTGCATATGTGAAAATGCAATTTCTGCTGGTATGCCCTCTGCAAGTCTATTGCCAAGCTGAAACAACGAAGATGCAAATTCTTCCTCTATCTTTTTCGTTTCCTCTCTTGCTTTTATCAGATTTCTTGTCTTCAGGCTGTATGAAATAGCAAAGAAAATAGCAATGCTCAAAGGAATAAACAAGCTAAGCAATACCGCACCAATACCAAAAGGACCCATAACACCATTAGCAGTTTCTCTGAAATCAAAGAACTTTGTGCCAAGAAACTTGAATGAGCTCATGCTAAAATCTTTAGGTAAACCCAAAATCTCTGGAAAAGATGTATAGCCAAAAAGCAGAGGTAGGAGACCAATAATAAACAAAGGCAAGGCTACTGCAAGAGCAATCCAGTATGGCCTTCTGCTCACAAATTCGTGATAGTATGGATTCAACTCAAGCAATTCTGTTTCGCCATAACCACCAGGCCTCTTCATAAGAATCTCATTGGTCATATAGAACACGAAGAAAGGAATTATCAAGTTGAAAAGCACGAAAATATGATACCAACTTATCATACCTTGTAATAACGCTGAGGCTAAAGGCAAGAGCGCTAAGCCAAGAGTCGGCAAAATTATGCCAAGCATATACACATTTGTAAGAGGTGCTCTTATCTCGTGTGTATATTTAAGCATTCTCTCGTAGATACCATCAAGAATAACTTGTAATGCTCTCTCAAGTGTCTCGATTCGTTTTGCCTCTATTGGCTCATACAAACTCGATTCCACAAGATGGAAGGCCTCGATAAATTCTGGACTGTCTTCACGCCATCTCTCAAGATAAGCATCGAGGCTGGCCTTTATCGTGCTATACTTCCCTATTTCAACATCCCAAAAAATTTTTTTCAGGTCGAGAGCAAGAGGGGGTTGTAAATGTTGAGAAGCAAATTCTATTGCCCTCTCAAGGTTGCTAGTGTGTTTCATATAAACAACTATATAGAGCATGCATGGTACCATCTGCGAACTAGCTTTGAGACGCCATAAATTTGCTAACCTCTGTGGGAATGTTAAAGTATAGTAAAAAACAAACGCTGAGGTAAGGAGCATGAGAAGCATAAACACGACAGGAAAGGTGTCAGTCAGCATGAAAATTGCTGTGCTCAAAATAATACCTATGAAGAAAACAGCAAGAAATGAAAAAAGGGCGAGGCCCACAGCCTGGCCAGGCTCCACGCTCAGATGGGCAACATTAAGATATTTACGTATTTTCTTCTCATCTTTTTTAGCAAGTCTTATCCTAATTATATTACCAAAGGTAGCACAATATCGCTCATAGCGGGAGAGTTCGGGAAACATCTCCTGCTTGAACTTCATATATTCTCGTGAATAAGAACCGCTTGTCTCTTTGAAATCGCTAAGCTCTTGCTCTATTTTTCTTTCATATTTTCGCAAAATATCTCTTGCATCCATTTCACCTCTTTTATCCTTGAAAAACTTCCAGATTTTTAAATCCTCTCAACCTCGCTCTTGAGCCAGTCTTTCCACAGCGGGAACACCCGCTTGCTCTCCGGCACGCCTATCTCTTCCCTCACCTTATCAGAAATTTCATGAAATATATTGTTTGCCTTCACAACAAAATCTGCTTCTAACAGCTCTGGCTTATTGAGTTTTGACGCTGTATTAACAAGTTCTTGCTTTACCTTGGCCCGCAACATGATATTATCGTAAACAGCGTCCCAATTTCCGGCCCAGCCACGAACATTGGCCGCGACTGCCTTTATCACTTCGCTTTCACCGTTTATCAGCTCCGCCGTCGGTTCAAGCCTGTCTTTTTCCACATTGTAACGAAGCAAATCTATGAAACCATTTTCTTCTAGAGGGTCCTGTGTCCAATGCTTACGAACTTCTGCGACCTGAACAACACGCCTATAGCTGTGTAAGCCATCGGGACTTTTTACAGGATTTGCCACAACAATAATGTCTGTCGCCTTGAAACTCGTAGCAGGAACACCAAGATCGTTAACAACACGGTCAAACACACCATAAGGCGATGCTCCATGTATTGTGCCTGCCACGACATTAGCAAGAGCGCCAACACGCATCGCTTCATAGAGAGCGCGCGCCTCAGTGCTACGAACTTCACCAACAATTAAGCAACTGTCACCAAGTCTTAGGCTTGTGCGTATACCCTCATCAGCCCCTATCTCTGTGCTCTCGCTGAGCAAGGCTGAACGCACTTTCATCCTAAGGATATCATAGCCAAGTTTCCTCAATGAGGTAACTGGCAATTCAAGGGTATCCTCCACAACAATAATTCTATATTTTGGCATAATCTCAAGCATAAGACTGCCGAGTAAGCTTGTCTTACCTGCCGAGCGGGTTCCTGCAACCAAAAGCGTGCGCGAGCCATCTATGAGGAAGCTAAGCAAGCCGGCGGTGAAGCTATCAAGCATTTTGTTTTTGATAAAAAGAGGTAACGTCCATGGCTTGTCACGATGTCTTCTTATTGCATACGCTAAACCACTTGGCGACAGCGGTTGTTGTATTGCTGCAATTCTTGCACGCACGCCTTCCAGTAGCAATTCCGTATCAAGAACAGGATTGGCTTCATCAAGAGGCCTGCCACTTAACATCCTTAGTTTGGCTGCCCATCCTTCTGCATCTTCTTGACTAGGCCATATATTCGTTACACATTCATCATATTTTTCATGCCGAACATAAACCGGGTTCAAAGCGATAGGAGCATTCAGCACGATATCCTGGAGCTTCTCATCCTGCAACAAGATTTCAAGGAGGCCAAAACCAATGGTGTGCCTCACCAAAATCCTAGAGAGCTTTATCAATTCTTCATAACTTAACTTTATTTTTTTCTGCTCAGCAAGTTCTTGCAATAAATCGCGTGCTATATTGAAAAATATATTTCGTATTCTCTCAGGATCTGTAAATTCCTCTGCTTTCGGCCTATGCTCACTCAGCACATTTCTTGCCAAATTTACAAGTTCTTGCTGTTCTTCTCTCAGCGTGTATTCTGGAGGCAATAGATGGTAGAAATACCTTGTTTCACCTCTTCTCCTCAGTATAGTGACGCTACTCTTGTCTTTGCCCTTACCTATCTCGTACTGGTCGATTATCTCAGCCTCGTCAGGCAGTAACGCAGTGAGCCTTGTAAAAACAAAATTTGGCAAGACATCTGGTCTGAATATCTTTTCATAAACTTCGCGTCCAGAGTACTTGTCCATAAATTTCACAGCTCTCCTTATTAACTTTGTGGCTTCGAGTAATGAAGTAATTTTTTCTATTAGCCTGCGATAAGCAACATTACAATCCTTACATCTATCGTCAATACTTGGCTCACTTCTACCAAGCCTCTTCACGAAATTGTAAGCACCAATAGGATCACGCTTGAGCAAAACAAGAAATTTTGCCATCTCACTGTATCTACGGCCAAGACATTTTTCACAGAATGCAAGCTTACTGCCGTGCAAGATATTCTCTTGTTTGGTGAGATACTCGTAAAGCTGGGCAATTTCCTGTAACATCATCACCTGCTCGCCGCCGTAGCTGTAATTCCTTTGCTGCACCAACACAACACGAGATATATTTGGATTCTCTCCGAGAATATCAATAACCTTCTCCATAACTTCTGGCATTCTCGCTATACTTGGCACAAACGGGGCGCCGAGAAAATTCACATATGCTATCGTTTCACCTGCCTTTCGCTCTATTTCGTAAAAATAGAGCTTGCTCCCTGGCTTGAATTCCATGAAAAAATTATGAAAGGAACTTATTAAAACTTTTCCCGGCTTTGGAAAATTTTAAATAAAACCAAAACAAAAAGATTTTGCATGATAAACATATTTTTGTTTCTTGCCTTAATATTCATATTTACCTTTTTGATAGGAAGAATTATAGAAAAGGTAAGAGTCCCGTGGATCTTTGCTGCTCTCATTCTCGGCGCTTTTCTCGCAATACATAACCCGTTCGCGGATGTTACGTCATCAAAAACTTTCGAGTTTCTTGCACAACTCGGAATGTACTTCTTGCTCTTTGTAATCGGGCTGGAAATAGATCTCAACAAGCTAAAGAAAAAAACAAGATTCATATTCAAGGCAACATTCTTTATTGTCCTTTTTGAGGCCATTTTCGGCACAATGCTTGTGCATTTTGTCTTCCACTATCCATGGCTCATAGCGTTTGCCGTGGCACTATCATTCGCCACAGTAGGCGAAGCTATCCTTGCTCCAATACTCCACGAGTTCAACATAGTGAATACTCCGCTTGGACAGGCTATTATCGGAATAGGAACTCTAGATGACTTAATAGAGATATTCGCTCTTATCCTTGTAGTAGTAATTGTCGGGTCTTCCATCCATACAGGAATAAATATTGCCCTTATGCTAGCCTCTTTAGCTATTCTCTTTGGACTGACTTTCAGCCTTACAAAATTAAAGGAAGAAGGTAAAAAATTTGGATTTTTGAAAATAGAAATCCTATTCCTCTTCTCACTCTTTATCTTATTTCTGTTTTTAGGCATAGGTGAATATGCACATGCTGCTCCCATGGCAGCCTTGCTTTCAGGCATCGCGATAAAAACATTTGTGCCAGAAAAGAGGTTCAAAAGAATAGAGAGCGAAATCAAAACCATGTGCTATGGATTTTTCGCCCCGCTCTTCTTCGTATGGGCAGGCGTAACTATGAATATGAGATATCTAATCACATATCCCCTGCTCATCCTTCTAGTGTTAGTTGTCTCGAACGGAGCGAAACTTCTTGCAAGTTGGATTGTCGGAAGAAAGGAATTTGGCTTCAAACAATCCATACTGCTCGGAATTGGCTTGTCGGTAAGATTCAGCATAAGCATAGTTATAGTTAAGCTCTTGCTCGAAAATGGAATGATTGGCTCAGACCTCTACTCAATAATTCTTGCCTCAAGTATAGTATTCCAGTTCGCCATCCCGCTTATGTTTTCATATTTGCTTGTTAGATGGAAAATAGCAAGACAGCAAGAAATTTAAACCTACAAAACCATTGCTTTCAAAAAGAGGAAGATGGTAGAATTCGAAGAGCAGCAAGACGTGACTGCATTGCTTTCAGACTTCAACGTAAGGCTCCAAGATGTAGAGGAAAAACAGGAACTACTGAGGCAAAGAGTTTTGCTTATCGGCAATAACATAATAAAAATAAGGGAAAATACAGAAGAAGAACTAAGAAAAATAAAAGCGAAATTGTTAGAACTCGAAGAAATAATTAAGGACATAAGACATGCTGTTTCGCAATTATTGGAACAAGCTGACGAATTTGCGAGAAAATCCGAGCTAGAGATACTGAGAAAGCAGGCAAAAATATTTCAGCCTCTGGAGTTCGTGAAAAAGAGCGAAGTTGAAGAGATCATAGATAAAATTGTAGAAAAAAAGCTAAAAGAGAAATTATTAAAAACTGTTAAGGACTAAATTTAGAATGGGTTTGATAGAAGAGGTGAAAAAACTGAAAGAGCAAGGACTTTCTGATGCTGAAATTATTAATGTGTTAAGAGAAAAAGGCAAAAGTCCGATTGAAATCCATGATGCACTAGAGCAGGCAAAAATAAAGGAAGCAATAGCATCTGGTAAAAAACAGGAGGTTAGCGAAGAGATGAAGCCCAGTATAATGGAAAAACCATCTGAAGAGATAAGGCCATTTGGTACTGGAGAAAGTGAGGAGCAACAACAGCCACAGACTATACAGGAAATGTCTGAAAAACAACCAACCCCATCCATACCAACTCCACCAGTTCCAGAACAAGAAACCGCAAAATCCGAAACCCAGGTAATGGAACAACCAGAAGTTCCACAGGCAGCGCCGCCAGCAGAAACATTACAACCCGTGACGCAGGAAACAATTCCTGCCCAAACTACAACCCAGGCCCCTGCCATATCGCCGCCCGAAGCTATGCCTAGTCAAGAAACAATAACCCAGCCAGAAAGTTACGTACAGGGAACAGAAGGTGAAGCCTATGGATATGGTTATGCTGAACCAGACTATTCCATGATAAACGAGATCGTATCGCAGATTGTTGATGAAAAAATAGAGAAGATAAACGAAAAATTCTCTAGCCTGGAAGATTTCAAAGTAAGAACTGAAACAAAAATAAAAGCCATTGAGAAAAAGCTTGATAGACTCAACACATTGGTCGATGCCTTACAAGTAGCAGTTTTACGTCGTGTAGGTGATTATATAAATGATGTTAAGGAAATAAAACAAGAACTTGAGGCCATGCAAGAAAGTTTCGCAAAAATACTCAACCCATTGGAAGAAAGCATAAGAGAACTAAAAAGAATTGCTGAAGAAAAAGCCAAAGAATAATTTTTCTCACAGCTTTCCTAAATTTAGGATCTTGTCAGAACCCAGGAAACAATAGCTGCTGTAACTACAAGCGCGAAGCTTGTTAAAAATCTCTTTGTGTAAATAAATTGTGCACGTGTGCCACCTGGAAGAAATTCCTGTAAAATACCAGAGAAAACATTTATCGCTGCAATAATAAAAACTAAAAGCAATATTATGACGAAGACCCATACAAATCCTGGTTTCATGATATCTTCAAGTTTTCCTGTAAACGCGATAAGAAGCATTATGAAAAATAAAACAACAAACAGAACAGCCACCCATGGGATTATATTGACTACATATTCCCTAGCAGAAGAAAAGCTAAGAAACATTATCGCAATAAGAAAGCTCACAAAAATATTGATAAACTTGTTCTCACCAAGCAACTTTGTCTTGGCAATAATCGCATAGCTAACCACGAAAACAAACAAAAAGCTAAAGACCGGCAAAAACGCGCTGAGCGTTACATCTGCCATTTTTATTCTTCAGGGCGCCATGCTATAAGTTGGAAAGGTTCAGACTTCCCACCACCTTTCTTTCCTCTTGAAGCTATAATTGCGGCAATCATTCCGCCAAAAACAATAGCCAAAATAACAAGCCCGCCATATTGTTCCCACCAATATGAAGAGAGCCATTGCGAGGAGGTTAAGGATGTAAATACTACGATAAGACCGATCAACAGCCCGATGATAGTCAGTGCAACAAACCATCCTTTCTCCGCTGGCATAACCAAACCAACCAAAATAAGGATTACAAGGAAAATCAAAAGCCCTATACCAAGATAAGGAAATATTGTAGAAAAGAATGAACGTAGTGATTCTGAGGTAATCGCCATAAGGCCAGCAACCATCGCTATAACAGCATTTATCCCCTTATTCTCGCCAAATAACTTAATCGTACTGAGAACACCAAAAACAACAGCAAAGACGAGCATAAAAGGTAATGCGAATTCAAAAACACCCATATCAGCCCATTGCTGCAAAATAGCATCTATTCCATAATACCCCAGATATCCAAGCAGACTCATAATTTTTTCAACAACTTTTTATTTAAATATCTTTCTGTTTTCCCTTGCAAGATTATTTTTCTGCTTTTTTCCCTGGCAACAAAACTGCAAGAATAACGCCAAGGATTATTATTGCAAAAATTACATTAGACCAAAACTGCTCTCCGAACTCCCCACTTAGCCTTGCCCTCAAAAATTCCCAAGCACCAGTCACCCACACGAGAAATATTACAACGGATATGGCAACAAGTATGCTCAACACGATCTTCACGCCTTTGTCAAGAACATCGCCTTCTGTCTTGCCTCCTATAAAACCATACAAAAGCATGAACACAAGAAGAATGGCTATGAGCACAGCAAGAAAGGGCATCAAACTCACAATAATATTGCGAGGATAAGGAAATGCTATAATAAAGAGGCCAACCACTAATGCCACAATAGCATCTATCTGCTTCTTGTCTTCACCTAACAGCTTAGTTTTCTCGAGTACAGCAAAAATAACAGTGAAAACAAAGAGAAACGGTAATATGTAATTTACGAATATTGTGCTTGTGAAAATAGGTTCTGCCATTTTGCCCAGCTTAATATTCTGGCTCTATCGCTGTTTCTCCTTGTTGCGTTTCACCCATAGCTTCCTCTTCCTTGACAGGCAACGAAGTTTTTGCTATAATTATTATATCCCCAACAGCACGAACAAATTGGTGTGGTATGATAACACCCTTAGCCCCTGCCATGAATGCGCCAAGACCGGGGGCAAGCCTAATGCGCCAACTCTCTACCTTATTGTCCACAATGTTAACCTCCTCTACATCACCGAAAAGATCGCCGCCATCTGTATAAACCTTTTTCCCGATCACCTCGGAAATCCTTTTTATTTGGAGCATCTTAGCAAACCGAGTTTTATTCCCTTTATATATTTTTCTGTAATGCACAAAAAATTTTATAAAAAACAAGATCATGTCAAGGCCATGCTCAGCAAAAAAGAATTATTGATAATTCTCGCCAGCCTGTTCGTGTTTGCTTTTCTTATCAGCATCACAACCATTACGTGGAAAAACTTTGGCCTAGGATTTCTCACAGCCTTGGTTATATTGCTTTCTAACCTGATAGCAAAAAAATTTGTTGCTTACATGCTAGACACAAAAATCGAAATAGATTTTTGGCATGTATATCATTATGGTTTCCATTCCAGAAGCCATTTTCCACGACCAGTACCTTTTGGATTTGTGTTGCCATTGCTCTTAGCCTTCATCACTCTTGGCTACATAAAGCCATTATCATTCTTGCAGTTCGAGGCAAAGCCAATGAAAGCAAGAGCGAGCAGAAGATATGGTTTCCATAGCTACAGAAGTTTCTCTGTAGATGAGTTTCACATAGCCCTAATAGCTTTCGCAGGATTCATGGCAAATATCTTGCTTGCATTGGCAACAAGAACAGCAAGCCCATTGATTGCACGCTACAGCATATACTATGTGTTATGGAATATATGGCCCATCTCGCGGCTTGACGGAGGCAGACTTTTCTTCGGCTCAGTCTTCTTCTGGGCCTTCACGCTTTTTCTCACGATTCTCGTCTTGGGCATAGTCATTTAGCAAGATGTTGCCAAACCTCCCTTACATAACCTCAAAGGTCAAAGGAATCGGCGGTAAGATAAAAGAAAAGCCAGAATATTTCCTTGTAGAAGAAATTCCGCTCTATGATCCTTGTGGAGATGGTGAGCATCTATTTGTCAGCATAACAAAAAAGAACAAAACCACGAGAGAAATACAACAAGAACTTGCAAAACTCCTCGGTCTCAAGCCAAGACATATAGGATGTGCTGGCATGAAAGATAAATATGCTGTAACAACACAAGTTTTCAGCATAAAGACAGGAAAACTGTCAGAAGAAAAAATCAAAGCTGTGTGCAAGGCGATAGAGGAAAATCTCGGCGTGAAGGTGAGATGGGCGAAACTTCATAAAAATAAGTTGAGAACAGGACATCTCTTGGGAAACAAATTCAGCATACTTATTACAGAAATCAAAATCGAAAAAAACGAAGCGAAAGAGAGAGTAAAAAAGATTCTTGATATAATAAAGAGAACAGGCCTGCCAAATTTTTATGGCCCACAAAGATTTGGAGTTAGAGGTGAAAATATAAAAAAGGGGCTTGAGATAATAAAGGGAAAACGCCGTATAAAAAATAAATGGGTTCGCAGACTTCTGCTGAGCGCTTACCAGAGTTATCTTTGTAACCTTTATCTTGCCGAAAGGCTCAGACATAGTCTCTTCGACAAAATAATGAAAGGAGACATAGCAAAGAAATATGAGACTGGAGGCATGTTTGTTGTGGAAAATGTAGAGAGGGAACAAAAACGTTATGAAGCAAAAGAGATAAGCTTCACTGCTCCGATTTATGGAAAGAAAATGTGGTGGCCAAAATACGATGCACTGAAATTTGAAAAAGAAGTGCTTGAAAAAAGCGATGTAACAATAGAGGAACTAGAAATGGTAAATGCTAGTGGCACAAGAAGAACCGGCAGAATATTTCCACAAGGCTTAAGAGCCCGGTTCACAGATAAAGGGTTAAAACTGAGCTTCTTTCTGCCAAAAGGCTCATTCGCAACAGTTCTTCTTCGCGAGATTATGAAGATTCCTGACGAGAAGCTAGCAAAAAATTTTATCACACAAATTAGCTCAGAAAAATAGGGCGAAGCATTTAAGAAAGCTTGTAGCTTTTTAATGAAACAAAAGTTCTGAAAAAAGGAAAATGGATGAAAAAGAAAAAATTTTGAAATTTCTTCAGGATATAGTGCCACGTGATTACCAATGGCATATATTCGAAACCGCATCGAAGAAAAACACGCTCGTGGTTTTGCCAACAGGACTGGGCAAAACGCTCATTGCTTTAATGCTTGCAATCGACCGTCTATGCAAATTTCCTGAAAGCAAGGTTTTGTTTCTTGCACCAACACGACCACTAGCAGAACAGCACTACCGTTACTTCAGCAAGCATTTACCAGAGCTATTCGCGCAACTTGAGATTTTTACAGGCAAGGTCAAAGCAGAAAAGCGCAAGCAGTTGTGGCAAAGGGCTGATATAGTTTTCAGCACTCCGCAATGCATAGCAAACGATCTGAAGAATAATCTCTATGACTTGCAAAATGTATCGTTGCTCATAGAAGATGAAGCACACCGTTGCCTAAAAAATTATGCATACACCTATGTAGCAAGAAAATATAAGGAGCAGGCAAAACACATGCGTGTGCTTGGACTTACAGCATCGCCAGGACACGAAAAAGAAAAAATTCATGAGATAGCTGAAAATCTTGGTATAGAAGCGATAGAGGTAAGGACAAGACAAAGTCCTGATGTAAAACAATATTTGCAAAAACTTGAATTTCAGTTTGTCAAGCTAGAGCTTCCGCCAGAACTTCGCGAAATTCGTGAATATCTAAAGCAACAATATGAGAAAAAAATCGAAGAATTGCAAAAAAGGAACTTGCTTTTTGAAAAACCTACAAAGAAAACGCTGCTTGAGTTACAGCATAAAATTATGCGTGCCATCGCGACAGGAGCCAAGCATTACAATCTGCTCGCTGGCGCTACCGCCTGCGCCCAGGCAATAAAGCTTCAGCATGCAATCGAGCTGCTTGAAACGCAAACCTTGTATAGCTTGCAAAATTATATGCAAGATTTGTTCAAACAAGCAGCACAAGGCAAGAGCAGAGCTGTAAAACAACTGGTAAAGCAACAAGCATTCAACAAAGCCTATACAAGAGTTGTTGAATTGATAGCAAAAGGTTCTGAGCATCCAAAATTGTTCAAGCTTGTCGAAATAATCAAACAGGAATTTTCTGCAAGAGAAAAATCAAAGATTATTGTCTTCGCGTCATATCGCGATACTGTAGTGAGAAAACAGGGCTAAGCCAGAAAGAACAGCAACAAATTCTCGAGCAGTTTGCGCTTGGCAAAATAAATGTGCTATGTGCTACGAGCATTGGCGAGGAAGGTCTTGACATACCAGAGGTAAATGCTGTTGTATTCTATGAACCGATTCCGAGTGCAATACGTAAGATACAGCGTGCAGGCAGAACAGCAAGGCTAAAGCCCGGTAAGCTCATCGTGCTTATCACAAGAAAAACAAGAGATGAGGCGTATCATTGGGCCGCTTACCATAAGGAAAAAAAGATGTATTCAACGCTCAATGATATAAAAGATAAGATTGGCAAAAAGAAAAAACAAAAAACAATCAAAGATTTCTTCAAAAATGAATAGCATAATTGCAGACCACAGAGAAAAGAACAGCTTAGTTATAGCTGAACTCATTTCTCTTGGCCTAAATGTCAAGTTTGAACATTTGCCTGTAGCGGATTATATTATAGGCGATATAGCAATAGAGAGAAAAACAACAAAAGATTTCGTAGCAAGCATGATAAACAAACGTCTAGCGAGACAGCTGGAAGAGCTGAAGCGGTACGAGAAAAATTTGTTGATTATCGAAGGTTACCAAGAGGAATTGTATGAAACTGGTGTCAATGCAAATGCTGTTCGTGGCTTTCTTTTAAGCATAGCCCTTGACTTCAACATTCCGTTGATATTCAGCAAGAATGCAAGAGAAACAGCAATTTTCCTTATGTTGCTTGCAAAAAAACAGGAGAAACCACACACATCGCTAAGGCCAAAAAAGAAAATATTGAGCACGCGAGAGCTCTTGCAATATGTTATGGAAGGATTTCCAGGCATAGGGCCGGCAACGGCAAAGAAACTGTTGGAAAAATTTGGAACCATAGAGAACATAGTTAAGGCAAGTGAAGATAGGCTAAGATCTGTAATCGGAAAGGCAAAGGCAAGAAAGCTAAAAGAGATTCTCAGGACAAGATACTAAGCACGCAAGGGATGCTAGCTCAGAGGAAACTCAGCCACATCGCGATATATGGGTCCTCTTGGCGTTAGCGTTGAACTTTTAAGCTTGAAACTGCTGACCCTGAAGTTCATCTCTCTTGGCCTTATTTTTGAAAGCAATCCGAGTAATGCCTGTTTATCCTTAACAAATTTAACCCTGGCTATAGTCACATGACTCTCAAACCTTGTATCACGGGAAATGAAAGGAACAAGCGCTTTATCAATCTTGTCGTGCAAATCAAAAATCTCGTTTGCTTCGAGGCTTGCCCAGATTACACGAATAAAAGCTGGAGTGAAAACACCAAGCTTGCCCAGCTTAGCATCAAAACTTCCAAGCTTTATTTTCGCTAAGATATTTTTGATAGCCTCTACTCTCGCAGACGGTTGTTCGCCAAGAAATTTCAGCGTTAGGTGATAATTTTCGGGTTCAACAAATTTTGCTTTCAACAATCCGCTCCTCTCTATTTCATTAGCAATTCTCGCCAACTCTTCCCTTACCTCAACAGGAAGATCTATCGCTATGAAGCATCTCATATTAACTCCGCGACAAGCATGGCAGCAAGTTTTGTTGTTATCTCTGCTCCGGACATTTCCTGATTTATCTCCACAATATCTAAGGCTTTCAATGTTTTTACATGGCTGAGCCTTGAAACAAGATATAGAAGCTCTCTTGCTTGCAAACCTCCTGGTTCCCTGTAGCCTGTAGCAGGAGCAAATGCCGGATCGAGAACATCAATATCTATGCTAACATAAAGTTCTCTGCCGTTTGCAAATTCTGTAACAAAGTCAGCAAAGCTCTCTAGTTCCTTGACAACATCATACACAGAGAATATCTTTATCCCATGTTTCCTCACAAACTCAAGCTCGTCAGCATAGTTGTTCCTTGCACCCACTACAAGAATGTTCCCTGGAGGAAATCCTGCCTCAACAAGAGCACGTAGCCATTCTTCATGTGTGGGCTCGCGCATTGGAGACATACAGTCAAGGTGAGCATCAAAGACCACGAGGCAAGGTTCCAATGCTTGCCCCTTACAGTAATCAAGAAATGCTCTGCAAAGGGGATAGCTTATAGAGTGATCGCCTCCAAGAAAAATAATCCTGTCCTGCGTCTCAAAAGCTTCGAGCGCATTTTCATATATCAGCCTTTCTTGCTCCTCAAGATTATCGTTGTTAACATGAATTTCCTCAAAGCTGAGTCTCTCCTTCTCCACGCTCTTGCCTCTTGAGTTTGTGTAGATATCAGCAAGCTTTGCTATTATAGCATTACCACTATTTCTGCATCCTTTTGTTTTGCCGAACGCGTTGAGACCAGGTACTTTTATAATCTGCATCTTCTCATGAAGGTAGTAAGGTAAAAACGCTATAGCCGTCAAGTTTTGAAAGCCTACGTATTTCATCCAGAGAGACATCTAAGATTTGTTTCTCATATTCATAGTAGCGAGCCGCATTTCCTGCTATTTCCTCACGCAATAATTCCTGCATTACCATTTCAGAACTTTCGCTTTCAAGCTCTCTTATTCCGATAAGCTGTTCTTTTGCCTCTTCAAGCTCCTTTTGGCTTAGCTCTGCGAGCTTTTTTATTTCTGTAAGCACAAGTTTTTCCACCTCTTTCAGTTTTTCTTTCATTGTGCCAACATACACATAACCATAACCATAGTCACTACCCATATCGAGGGAGCCTTTAACAGCATAGGCCAGGCCACGTTTCTCTCGTATCTCCTGGAAAAGCCGGGATGACATGCCGCCAACAAGATGCGCCATCGCAAGCTCCCATGCGTATCTCTCGCGCTGGGCCAATGTCGAGGTATGAAAGCCGAGAACAAAATGTGCTTGCTCCAGCCCCTTACGCGTTTCTGTCTCGCGCGCATATCTTTTTACAATTGCCCCTTTCCTCACGTCACGAATATTTTTCTTGTAGCGAGCCAAAACAAAATCTTTGAGTTCCTGAAAATCTGCTTTACCAACAGCAACAAGAATCATGTTATTTGTTCCATATGCCTTGCTATAAAAATCAACAAGCATCTCACGTGTCATAGCAGACACACTTTCTAAGGTGCCAGCTGTGCTAATCCCAAATGGCTTTTCGTAGAGCAGAGATTTTATCTTGTCTATACTGTGCATAACGGGATTGTCATGATACATTTTTATCTCCTCCAGAATCACTCTCTTCTCCTTCTCGAATTCCTCTGGCTTAAATGCCGGCCTTGCTACAAGCTCGTGATTTATTTCAAGACCCACATGAAAATGTTTTGCAGGAAGTTTGTTCCAGTATGCTGTTATTTCTTCATCGGTAAAGCCGTTCATAACACCGCCACGCTTCTCTATTTCTCTCGAAATCTGCTCAGCATTTTTTTCCTCACTACCTTTGAAAACCATGTGCTCGATAAAATGTGCTATTCCTTTCACGTCAGCTGTTTCATATGCAGAGCCAAATCTTACAGCAGTAGCGCTAGCAAAAATAGGCAAACTGCGCTTTTCAAACAAGAGCATTATGCCGTTAGCAAGTTTTTCACGATAAAATTCTGCCTCCATTTTCTAGCCAAGCCAGAATAATTTTTAAAATTTGTTAACTTCCATTGTCTTAACTCCATTTATTTCCAGCCAGCCAACATTCTCGCTTTCTCTCACGATACTCGCGCTTACCCTGAGCCTCTTGTTGAAGAGAGGCATATACAGGACAGCTGTCTCTGCTTCACCGCCTTCAAAATCTGGTCTGAAACCATGCTTCTCTGCAAGAGCAAAAATATTTTTTACATCATCTGCCTGAAGAATCTTACCGAGAAGCTCGAGAGGCAGGCCCTCACAAGAGATCTTTGTAATGATAACTTCGAAGCTATTGTCAAGCAGCTCTTGCCACAACTTTCTCGCACTGTAGTTCCATATAGGCAATTCTAGTGCCATACCAAGCTTATCTGCAATAGCCTTAAGCCTCTTGCCCTGGTAACTCGATGCTAAGCCACCAGCAACAAGAACATCTGCACGATATTTCTCCTTGAGCTCTTTGAGCAGAGCCAAGAGATCAAGAAGCTCTTTTTCTTTTACAGCCTTGCTCTCACGCACATAGAGCGGTAAGGAAAGTGCCTCTGCCTGTTTTTCAAGCAAGAGCTGGCTTGGCTTATGAAACATATAACTTTCATGCGTGGCCGGCATAATACTTGCAAGAGCAACAATATCATGCCTCATGCTAGCTTTGAACAAAGCAAGAGCCGAGTCTTTGCCACCGCTGAATAAGGCTATTGCTTTAGCCATTTTCCTCCAAAACATTTTTCAGAAATAAAAGGCCTTAAAAAATATAGCGTGTCGATGAGAGCGACATAAAAGCAAACCATAGAAAATCAAAATCATTAAAAATCAGAAAAAATAAAGAGAAAGAAGTCAAAACTTTGGTTTAGAATGAAAAAATCCAAAAAATGATAAATAGACCAAGACTTGGTGTGTTTAGTATTTCTGGTTGTGCTGGATGTGTGCTTACCTTTCTTTCCAAAAACCTAATTCCAACACTAGAAAACTTCGAAACTGTCGCATTCCCCATAATAAAAGAAAATAACGAAGGCAAACTTGACATAGCTTTTGTTGAAGGAACGGTTGTATCAAGCGAAGATATCACAGTACTCAATGAAATAAGAAAAAGAACAAAAACATTAGTAGCATTAGGAAGTTGTGCCTGTTTCGGTGGTGTGCCAAGCATAAAAAATTTCCTCAATAAAACAAAAATTGAGAACTTTGTTTACCCCAGAACTTCTCATCTAAAAAGTGTTAAACCGACCCCTCTCAATACACATGTTAAAGTAGATTACCACCTACCACAATGCCCACCAAATAAACAAGAGATAAGAGAATTCCTAATTTGCTACCTAAATAAAAGAAAATTCGAATTGCCAACAAGTTCTGTTTGTGTAGAATGTCGACAAAAAGGTAATACCTGCCTACTAGAAGAAGGAAAACTCTGTCTCGGACCGATAACTGCAGCTGGTTGTGATGCGTTGTGCCCCAGTAAAGGAGTAGAATGCTATGGGTGTCGTGGTCCTGCAAAAGATAGCAACATAAAAGAATTTGTAAAGGAAATAAAAGAAAGAGGTTTTGATGAGAAAATGATAAAAAGAAGGGCGACTTTTTTTGCTGGACTAAGCTTTGAGAAAAAATGGAAAAAGAGATAAGCATAGATCACATGACAAAAGTTGAAGGACATGCACGCTTACATGTTATTATAGAAGATGAAAAAATCATAAAATGTGAGCTGGAAGCTATAGAAGGGGCGCGCTTTTTTGAAGGCCTACTACTTGGCAAGAAATTTGATGAAGCGCCTGAAATAACCTCGAGAATATGTGGGATCTGCAGTTCTGCTCACACGATAGCTACTGTACAGGCAATAGAAAAAGCACTTGGGATACGGCCGAGTAAGCACACACTTTTGTTAAGAGAAGCGCTCATAATGGGCGAAACTCTACGAAGCCATGCCACACACCTATACTTCATGGCCCTACCAGACTATCTTGGATTAGAAAGCGTTCTACAGCTAAAAGAGAAAAAGCCAAAGTATGTTGATTTTGCTTTCGAGCTTATTACAATTGGCAATAAAATTGTAGAAGCTGTTGGTGGACGCGAGATACACCCATTTCCTGCAGGTTTTGAAAATGTTAAAATAAATACGAAGAGGCTTCAAGAAGTAAAAGAAATGCTCAAAGCAAAACGTGACAAAATTAAAAAAGGGCTAAAAATTTTTCTGAAGCTTAAATATCCAAAACTAATAAGAAAAACAGATTATCTATGTTTAAAGAAGAAAGACGATTATGCATTTATTGGTGGCCTGCTCCACAGCAAAAGCGGAACAATAAAAACAACAGATTACAAAAAACATATCACAGAAGAATTAAGAGAATATAGCACGTCAAAGTTTGCTCTCAAGGACGGTCAGAGTTTCATGGTTGGAGCGATGGCCAGAATTAATAACAATTATGAACAACTAAGCAAGCATGCAAAAGAATTTCTCACAATAAAACCACCATTCGATAATCCTTTCTATAATAATGTCGCCCAAGCCGCAGAAATTCTACACATAGTTGACCGCCTTATTGAGATGTTAAACAAGATAAGGCCTGTAAAGAAAAAGAAACCAATACCAAAAACAGGCCATGCTGTCGCAGCTGTGGAAGCTCCTCGTGGCACATTATTCCATGAGTACAAGCTTGATAGAGATGGTATAATTACTTATGCAAACATAATTACACCAACCGTCCAAAACCTTGCAAGAATGGAAGGAGATATACAACTCTTATTGCAGAAAATAATGCACAAAAACAAGGATGAAATAAAATTGGAAATAGAAAAACTTATCCGTGCCTATGATCCTTGCTTTTCTTGCTCGACCCACTTCCTCGAACTTGATTGGAAAGAATATTCTTGAGCAAAGCTAGCAACTCATGAGCGATATTCATAATCTTGCCGTTAGAAGGAATCGCAATAATTATTGGCGCCTTGCCAGAAAGCTGGATAATACTCGCTATATCGAGATCATGAAGTGTAAAAAATTTTCTCGATTTCAGAACTGAAAGAGGAACAATTTTTGGTGTAGCGACATCAGCCACATCAACAATAACTAGTTCTTGTCTTGCTAAAAGTAATTCGAAAAGATCAAATGACGAGTGAAGAAACACAACGTTGTGCCCTTCCTGTATCAAAACATCTTTAAGCAATTTTCCAACCTCTAATGCAAAAGAATCATACTCAAGTAAGGGGTTTCCAACGAAAGCCACAATCATTTTAGTTGCTGCCAAACTAGGTCCAAACCGAGCGCCATAAGATAATCATAAACTATTCTCAACTCTTCCTTGAAGACAGTAACATCAATAACCTCGAGCATGTGATTCCAATGTGCACTGACAATATCGCCTCTTTCCGGCTTTTCTAAACCAGGAAGCGAAATAATTTGTTTTTTGATTTCTGGTAAAAATAAATTTTCAACAATCAGTCCATTGGAGGATATATCAAAAACTTGATAGTACATAACAGGACAATTAAAAGCAATACCTCTTGCTACCTTATTCTTTTTCACAATATCGGCCAGGTTGTTTCCATAAGTTTTCTTCAGTTTCTCCTCAACAACATAAAGGTGTTTTGCATACACATATTGCCTAACATACTCAAGTGTACGCCCAAGAACTTTCTCCTTCGTAGTTTGTGCAAGCCTTGCAATTTCATCTATAAGCAGAGGGTTATTCTTGAAAATCTCTAACTCCAATTCTAACCAGTTATACGGCTTGCCCCGAACATAAGCTTTAAGCCTATCAACATACCGTTTCCTTGCCTCTAAAGTCATATAGTTCATGCATACTCCAGACTCGGCAGCTCCAATAATAAAAGCACAAAGCAACTTTCCAAGCTCATTATTGTTGAGCATTTTCCAAAAT
Organism: Candidatus Pacearchaeota archaeon; assembly: GCA_017608705.1. Lineage (GTDB taxonomy): Archaea > Nanobdellota > Nanobdellia > Pacearchaeales > GW2011-AR1 > JAFCFJ01. The sequence continues at coordinate 20,491 of JAFCFJ010000002.1, read as the reverse complement.
ATTGAAAAATTTCCTTGCCTCCTCTATCTGCATTTTTTTCACAATCACTCCAGCAGAAATCAAAACATAATCTCCAACAGAAATCTCTATATTTCCCAGATTCACCACCTCGCGAAGCTCGCCGTTACAATCAACACCAACCTTCATACCATCTATGTTGAGAACCTTCGCAGGAATAGCGAAACACATCATACCATCACACTCTTCACAACAACACTATTGCCCTCAAGCACTTCAGGCAAGCTATGACATGAGGGGCATTCAAAAAACACGATATCGTGTTCTCTCGCATTGATCTTTGGCTCACCAGTATAACCACACTTGCACTTAATTTTGGCTTTCCGCATTTCTATCTTTACATCCCACCCATACAGATCACCTAATACATCACATAGTTCGTTAGCTGTTATCCCTGCAAGCTCGCCAAGCCCTATCCTGACCAGCTTTATCTCATTAAATTTTTCACCAACTTTCTTGTGAATCTCATCCGCAATCTTATTCGCTATGACAATCTCATGCATACGAGCAATAAGTGTCCAGAGTTTTTAAATTTCTCGAAAATTTTGTATCAAACCACTTTTCAAATTTTCTGTTCCCATACAAAAAGAAAAAAGAAAAGTTAAAATCTAGTTATGCGGGTTCTATATGTTCTCTCTTTATCGCTATTGTTGTCGACACCACGAGTCCTAAAGCTTAGATATACTGGCTGATCTCGATAAACCAATGCGCTTCCTTCTACCCGTGACATTACAATCAGCTCATGGCCAAGATCCACGGTTTCGCGCTCCTGAAATTCACACGATGCAAGTTCCTGCAGAAACTTCTTAAGCTCTGTAACATTCACGTCTATTTCTTTTGCCGAAATACTTGCTTCTATTGCATAACTTTCTATAAGCTTGTTGTGGTAACTATCCAAGTCACTATATCTGGAGAAAAGATCCAAAGCAAGAAGCTTTTTGTTGTCATGCCTGAACACCACTATAATCCCTGTCTGTTCTTCGTCAACTGAAAAATGCTCAATATACTCATCCAACAAATCTCTTTTCTCTTTGAACACATCTTCTATGTTGCTCGTTTCCGAATCTATGTTGTGGTTTATAAGCGAAGAATCCACACCACACCATGCATCATGTTGTGAGCTCGCGTATTTGATACTGCCAGGAACAATCCCTGTATTATAGAAGAGTCTTGGGTTTGGTAAAGGTATGCGCTCTGGTGGTATTGTCGGCCGTGGACAATGCCATCCGCGAAACCCTGCATCTGGTCTATGAGCCCTATGCCCGCTATCTCTTGATGTGAAATGCCACCTGCCTTGCTCGACACAGTGGACAGGCACATAACCCTCGAACCCAGGCCTAAGATAAACTGTTCTCTTCAATGCACGGTTCTGCTTGCCACCAACTACATATTCACCGGCTATGCCAAGCACACGCTCGCCTGTTTTGTTCCTTGTATAAAGCTTGCCAACATCATTGCTTTCCTCTATCACCAAACCCTTACCAAGCGCGTCTGCAAGCACTAGATGCTCTAGCCTGCTCTCCTGTGTAGCCAATTTTGCAACTGCCAAACCCTTGTATTGCTCAATATCAATAATCTCTACACTACGCAGGTAAGCACGCACAATCTCAGCCTTATGGTTATGTTTTTCCATAGAACATGCCAAGCTTCTGAAGTTATATAATTTTTTGATATAATATATATTCTCCGATATAAGTTATATAATTCAAAAATCCTTAAAAATACAGAAGCTTAAGCAAGAATATGAAACGTAAAATCGTGAGGCAGGGAAATGGCGCACTAACCATAAGCCTGCCTGCATCATGGACAAAAAGACTTGGGTTAAAAGCAGGCCAAGAACTAAATGTGGAAGAAAAAGAAACAACTCTTGTGATAACTGCCGAGAAGAGAGAAAAAGAAACAATCATTGTGGATATAACAAAGCTTAATGAGGTGCTTGTATGGACCTATTTACTTTCAGCATACAGGAACGGCTACGACATCATAAAGGTCAAACATAAAGGTGAGCAAACAAAACTCATACAACAAGTAGTAGATGCTATGCTCGGCATGGCAATTACAGAGCAAAACAATGAAGAAACAACAATAGTTGATTTGATGGAAAACCCTGCCGACAGAGAATTTGCTAGCATCTTCAGAAGAATTTTCTACATGCTCGAAGAAATGGGTGACTGCTGTCTGGAAGCAATAAAAAAGAAACAAAGAGACAACCTTGCAAGCATTGTTTATCAAGACTACAATATAAACAAGTTCTCGAATTTTTGCATAAGGATGATAAAAAAGAAATTCATGGACGGCACCATCGAGTATATAGTTTCAGAGCTAGAGAACATCGGTGACGAATATGCAAGACTTGGCTTGAATCTGGCAAAGTTTGCCAGTATTAGAATAAGCAAAGAAATGATTAATCTACTGAGAGAAGTCAATGAGCTTTTCGTTAATTTTCACAAGCTATATTACAGTTTTACAGATGACGCAATCGTCGAAATAGTGGAACACAAAGAAAAGATAAACAAAAAATTGGCGGGTGTGGAGATAAAAAGCAAACAAGAACTCGTGCTTAGCTATCACCTAAGCAAAATCGTGCATCTTGTGATCAGTATGACAGAACGGGTCGTAATGCTAAAGCAAAAACAGCAAACCAGTTAAAAACTCCTAGCCCTCCATCTCAAATACAAATCATAACATTCATTGAGATTCTCTTGGTCAATTCCCCTACTCTCTGGAAATTTTTCCCTGATTCGTTGTTCCAGCACCATAAGCTTATTGAAATCTTGCTCAGTTGGCAATGAAAAAATCGAGAGAGCTAATTCCTTTAATGCATCGATATAATCTTTCAGGCTCAGGCTCCCACGTTTTATCTCAGCACAAACAACGCCTGAATAAAACTTGAGAAAGCTCACGAGCTCGTGATAACATTTCAATGTTTTTGGTGTAGCTATGCTATGCACATCATTCTTACCATCATTACCAGAAACATGAAACTCTGCAATCCTCTCAATCAAGTAATCTGCCCAGTCAGCATCAACAAGGTTCAGATGAGCCACATCTTCGCATATGGCTACATTATTTCTACCTCTAGTAAGAAACTGTAAGTAAGGTAACTCATAGATCAGTGCATAAGAGAGTAACTCGTTCTTGACAACCTCGCCGCTACCAGTCTCCAATGCAAGAATAACGTTTTCAGGCCAGCGCTCAAGCAAGAACCGCAATACTCTATCAGCATTAATAACAGCATCTCTCTTTCCATCTTCATTTAGAGAACCAAAGATCTTCACGCCACGCTTTGTAGGCCATTTCTCAAAATATGGTAAATGGACAGGCAAAACCGTCTTTGCACCTTTGTTGTATTCTGTCAAAAATCTTGCAAGCTCAAGAAAAATGTTTGCCTTCTCTAGATCACCTGTTGTAATCGAAAAAAGTTCATAGTCCCCTGTTTTTGGGTCAAGGAGTAGATCAGGCAAATGCACTTGCACATTGCAGTTGGTATGTTCTCCAAGATATTGCTCAAGTAAATTTGTGTTAAGCCGATACATTCTCTTTACCCCATCATAGATAACAAGCCTGTCAGAAAGCCTTTCGTTACGGAAAAAGCATTTTTCAGGCCTAACCTCAACAAGCAAGCCAGCACCGGACTTCATGGCTAAGTAATGCCAGGTCTCGATTGCTTGCTCTTCTATTTTTTTCCTTAGCTCCAGATCATGAAATTCAAATTTGGCTTTGCCTTCCCGAAAAGGAATACTTTCTCTTATTACCATATTCTCTAACTTCTCGCAGTAATATGGTTCTTTTATATCCTGTATAATAGCTCCAAAAGTCTCGCCCTTGTATTCTCGAGAACAGAACTCTGGCTCTTTATCTTGCTGTGAAATTTCTGTGAAGAAAGGTTCAGAAGGTCCAAAAGAGATTTCCATAAATTTTTGTAAGAGGCTAAAAGGAAAAAATCTACGGTAAGAAAATAAGCTATCTATCTCCTGTCTTGGGAAACGTTCGCCAGGAGGTATGATATAAGCCATAACCTGAGTAGGTAAAAAAATCTTTTTAATAATTATTGCACTCCACAGCACATGCCAACCAACCCAGATTTTCGCTACAAAGAAGCTGAGAAACAATATCTGCAAGCAAGCACGCCAGAAGAAAAGCTCCGGGCATTAGAAAGAATGCTGAGCCTTGCGCCAAAGCACAAAGGTGCTGAAAAGCTACGCGCAGATTTGAAAGCAAGAATAAAACGCTTACGCGAGAAACTTGACGCTGAAAAGAAAAAAGCAAAGGCAAGAAAAGCAAGAGCAATAAAAAAGGAAGAAATGCAAGCATTGCTTGTTGGTGTTGCAAATGTTGGCAAGTCTTCTCTCCTTGCCTCGCTTACAAACGCGAAACCCGAGATAAGTCCTGTAGAATTCACAACACAGGAAGCAATGCCAGGAACGCTTTTCTTCGAAGATGTTAGAATACAGCTTGTTGATATGCCTCCTGTAACCTCGGATAGCTTTGATAAAAGCATGGCATACAACACAGACCTCCTATTGCTTGTAATAACGTCGCCAGAACAACTGCAGGAAATAGAGAAGAGAATTGAAAAATCAAGAGCTAAGAGGCTTGTGGTAATCAACAAGATTGATGAAATAAGCAAGGATAAACTTAACAGTATGGTTGTGTGGTTGAAAACAAAAGGCTACAGCTTTGTCCTTGTTTCAGCCAAGACAAGAGAAGGCTTGGAAGAGCTCAAGCAGAGAATATGGCTAAGCTTCGGCAAAATACGTGTTTATACACAGGAGCCAGGAAAAGAACCAAGCGAGGAACCGATAATCCTGGAAAAAGGCGCTGTAATAAGTGATGCCCTCGAGGAAATAAGAGAAGGTTTAAGCAAGCAAGTAAAGGAAATAAGGCTGAGCGGACCAAGCGCGAAATTTCCGAGGCAAAAGGTATCATTAAGCCATGAGCTTGCTGATCGTGACATCATAGAGTTCTCGCTCAGATAAAAAATAAAAATACAGACCGCACACAATTGACATGAACACTAGCTTAGCAATAGCCACAGCAGGAATATTGCTCCTGCTCGTTCTCTCAACACAAGCGCAACCAACAACACTCAACATAGAGAGGCTTGAGAATAACGAAAAGAGGTATGTTGAGATAAACGCTAGAGTTGAGAGAATTTATGATAGAGAGAGTGGAAAAATAATAATGCTACGTGACGAGACAGCAAGAGTCAAGGCATATTGTAAATGCAAGCAAGATATGTTAGAGACAACAAAAGGTAAGAGATGTAGCTTTACCGGCAGATTTGAAAACGGTTTGTTTTTCATAAGCAAGATCAAATGCTAATCTTGATTGCTATCTTGCTTGGTGTGCTCGTAGGAACAATAACAGGCATTGTGCCAGGCCTGCATATAAATCTCGTGGCTGTAATGCTACTCAGTCTGATCATGAACAACTCAACAATAAGCATACTGCCTGTTATGCTATTCATCGTAAGTATGTCTGTTACGCACACATTTCTTGATTTTATCCCAAGTATCTATCTTGGCTGTCCTGATGAAGATACAGCATTGAGCGTGCTTCCTGGCCACAGGCTATTGCTTCAAGGCAAAGGTTTCGAGGCAATAATGCTGAGCCTCATAGGAAGTTTCTCTGCCTGCCTTATGATAATAACACTTGTTCCTCTCTTTATCTTTGGCTTGCCAAGAGCTTACCCTTTGATAAGCTCGCTCATGCCACTATTGCTCATGCTTGCCTCTGTATTCTTGATAGCAAAAGAAAAACACAAACTTAGAGCATTAGTTATTTTCATTCTTGCAGGCTTTCTTGGTATCGCAACACTCAACACCAACATCAAAGAACCTCTACTGCCTTTACTTACTGGCCTATTTGGTGGCTCCAGCCTGTTGAGAAGCATCAAGAGAAGAGTAAAACTGCCTGAACAAAAGGCGAGCTTTGCTAAGCCAGGAACAAGGAGCATAGTTAAGGGTTTAGTCGCGAGCCTAATAGCTGCGCCGTTCTGTGCCTTCATGCCTGGCCTCGGCGCGAGCCAGGCTGCGATTATAAGTTCTAGCATTACAAAACTCACAAGCAGAGAGTTTATCATCACGCTTGGTGCAATAAACACGCTTGTTGTTGGTCTCAGCTTCATAACTCTTTATAGTATAGGTAAAGCAAGAACAGGTGTGGCTCTCGCAGTAGCAAAACTAACAAAGATCACAGCAAATCAGGTTTTTCTTATTCTTTTCACAATTTTATTAGCAGGAGCTCTTGCTTCTGTAAGCCTCTATATTGTTAGTAGGATACTGACAAAAGCTATAATGAGGATAGATTACAAAACAATTTCTATCGCTACTCTCATATTTGTCTCTTTGCTCGTGCTTCTTATTTCAGGTCCTATTGGCTTGCTTATATTTGCAACAGCCACAAGCCTTGGAATAGCAACGCTAAACATGCAAGTAAGAAGAACACAATTAATGGCATGCCTTCTCGTGCCAACAATACTTTTCTATCTCTTACCTTAATAGCTCCTATCTAATGGAATGGCATAGAGCTCATTACCTCTTCGCACAACCCTGTAAAGATTTCCATTCCTATCACGCAAAATCTCCCCTTCTCTATACAGCTCATACCCAGAACTCTCGCGCCTAAAATAACCTCTTTGTGCAGGCTCAACCCTATAACCTCTTTGCGACTCCTCTATAATCCTCCCAAGAATATAGCCAAGCACCATGCCCTTGGCAGCTCCTTCTGCACGATCATCTTCGTTGATTGCTGCACCAACAACCCCGCCGAGAACTGCTGTCTGTTCAGCTGTGCTCATTGTTACGCAACCGCCAACTCCAATTATGCTCGCCAAACCAAGACATGCAGAGGCAACCAATGAAGCAAGATCCTTTTTCACTCCAGCTTCTTTCTTTCCAGCCATAACTTCTCGAAGCAAGCGGTGTATAAAAAATTTTTCCAAAACCAAAAATTTAAGTAGCTACCAGCAATAAACATCATATGATTAATATCTTGTTTTCACCCCTGAAAGCAATAGCTTCTGCCAAGAAAGAAAAAAACATCAAAAAATCTTTTCTAGTCTTGTTGATCTCCTCTTTTTTTATCTCTATAAATATTCTCACAACAACGAAAAAATTTTCTCTTTCGAGTTTCTCAACAGCTGTGACAGTATTTTTCTCCTCTCTGGTCTCGGTATTAATGCTAGCAATGTTTGTAGCTCTTCTCCTACAGTTATCGCTCCGCATACTATCAGGAAAAGGAGGATACTTCCATGCCCTGACAACCCTAAGCTACGGTCTCTTCATAATCTCTTGTGGCTCACTCATAGTATCGCTCATTAGCCTTGCCCCTATGCATGGTCTTTTTGCCACATTCTTTAATCTGCTAACAGCACTAATTCTCCTCTTCACTTTTATCATATCTAATGCTGTGATATTAAAGGCAGCAACAGAACTTTTCCAGACAGAGCTCTTTGTGGTTGTCGTAGCCCTCCTAATAGTATACACCGCAGCCTTCTTAACAGCTTATCTCGTGATTGTAAAAATATTGTTTGCTGGTCTCTTTGACATAGTGACGGGGCCTGCAGGAAAGGCCATCTTCCCGTTCGGAGGCTATATTAGTTGAAAGGAAATATAGGATGTTAAAACCATTTCTCCAAGGCAACTTGCTTCTCACGTTCCCTGCCAAAAATACTCTCTATATAGCTTCTCGTTAGCTCAAGGCTCTGCACGATATAGGCTGGCACATTATAATGCTTAGCAAGTTGCAATGCTGGCTCAAGATACTTAACAATACTGCCTTTCGAAATTGTAAAGATAAGCTTGCCACCACACCTCAAACATTTTCCTGTAAGAGGCGGCCTTCTATATTTTTCATTACAGTTAACACAACGAAACTGCTGCATGCTGAACTTCCTAAGGTTGCCACGAATATCCCGAATGAAATGTTTTTCTATCACAAGCCTTGCCACGTCACTCTCGTCTGCAGCCCTTATCCTTTCGACAAGAGCCATTTGTTTCTGTACCTTATCTTGCATTGTAACAAGCTTTTTGTATGCTGAACATAGCACGCCAGCATTGATATCGCTTGTCTCATGTGTATAACCTATATTAACAAATTCTTTATCTGTGCCAAGTCTATCGCTAATCTGTTCGACCTTTATTTCACTAGGATGCTTTCCTTCTTCTGCTGCTCTGTAAAACTCAAGCCCATAGCTCCAAGAAACATCTAGGTCGAAGATCATATCATCAACTTCACCGGCACGTAAATGTGAGTTCAAAACAAGAGGTGCGTCTTGTGTGCCGCCACGATGTGCAGGCAAATATGCGCGTGAAAAGTTAAGCAAAGCATCAAGCAAGAGCATGACTGCTGCCTCATCCCCATCACAATCACGGCGCATGGCAGCATGTATATATGGCGAGGCAAGTAATGCCTGGGTTTTCGAAAAGCCAATAATACGGCCAACAACAGCACCACAGTTGTGTGGCGCTATACAGGCAACAAGATGTCCTACGAGCTCGCTGGCATCATGAACATTGTAAAAAGGTTTCATCTTGTAAAACTTAGCCAGTAAATCATCAACGAAATTGGCTACGCGAACAAAGATATCGTCTGCTTTTTCGTCGTTGCTTTCAGGACATGCAGGCAATATCACGTCATGTGGCTTTATCTCTAAAATCTGTTCCTCGCTGACAAGTTCCTTGCCATAAATATCGTGTGTATAGCCAAGTTCCCTCAGCTTCTCGACACTCGTGCCTATCTCCTTTGGCTTGAAATGTGTTATCGGCAACTCTGTTGCATCAAACCTTATCGTGCCATCTTTATTAACATGCAAACCATGTAATGCTCGCAAAATACCCTTCGCCAGATTTTCTGGCACATGGTCTTGTGAAGAAGTGCCGCGAACACCTTTGACTAGAGCCGGCGCGCTCTCATGATCTAGGCCTAGATGTCTTAGGGCAGCGTCATAGTAGTGCTTTATATCAATTCTCCTTGTATTATAACTTTGTCCTACACCATGCGCCTTACACTTTTCTGATGTAAATGTTTGCTGGCATACAGGACAGTAATGAAGTTTCTCACATTTATCACCACAAACTTCACAAGTATAGTAAATTGTTTCCCTTTTACAGTTCTTGCAGTAATAAATCGGAAAATCTGCCTTAACGCTACCCACATTGCATGCCTCTTGCACGCTACGCATTCTACCACCTTCATAACCAACAGGAAACAATACTTGAGGACTTCCCTCAAGCTTTCTGAGCTTTGCTTTTTCCGGCCGGCCCATCCTTGCACCTATAAACGTGCCAGCTTTGTCCATAATCTTATAGCAAGAGAGTTCATTAACTATAGCCAATATATCCTTGCCGTTAAGCCTCTTAGCTTTCTCTACCACCTCTTTTATTTTCTTCTTGTATTTTTCACTATCAATTCTCTCAAGTTCTTCCGCGCTAAAACCAAGATTCAACAGTAGCGCCTTACTCTCTGTCTCGCTCAACACAATGCTCTCGATAGCTATGCTGTGCTCAACAGCAAGAAGCTCGAGAGCCCTCTTAGCCTTAGCCAAGCTCTCTTGCATAGAACGGCTATAAGGCAGAACAAGTTTATCGCGCCAGCTCGCTTGTAAGAGCCAATCAAGCAGTGAAAAAAATTGCTCTTCACTGATCTGTGTCCAAAAAAATATGAAATTTGGATGAAATCCAATTCCATATTTCTCACTAAGCTCAACAGCCTCAGCCAAACCTATGTCTCTTGCTCTCTCCCGTAGTTCTTCAGCCTTATCCTTATCAACAGCGCGAAGCTCGGCAAGCCAATAACTCACGTCATAGCCTTGCTTAACCAGCACATGGTTTCTATTAGCAAAGTCGCCATAGGGGATAAGCATATCTCCGAGGTAGATGATCTCTACTATGTTGCGTGCAATTTCCTTGGCTGTAGCAAAATCATTCAGCCGTAAAACAGAGCCATCATCAAGCTTGACCACCGGCCCATCTATGCTGTCGCAAACAGCAATGGCCCCGCCCTTGCTCGGTAACTCAATTTTAAGTTGTGTGCCAACAGCAATGAAATTTTCAAGAACAGCCATTGTTGCCGGCGAAATAGCCACGGAGCTATAACCTGTATTTCTTGCTCGCCCGTAGATAAGCCTAAAACCTCCACTCCTTGACGGATGTGCAAAAACAGGCCTGCCTGCAACAATATCTTTTATGTAAACAGCTTCTCCCTTGTCCCCATCTCCAGCCTCAGATTTCTTATGTTTCAACTCCACAAGCTCGTCGAGAAAGTCCCAGTCACTAAGCTTGAAACCTTTGTCTCTAAGCTTTTTGACAATCCTTTGAATTTTCGGTGCTTTTTGCGCAAGACCTTCAGCAAATACAAGGCAAAAACCACCACGGATCCTGTTTGTATCAACACGTGGCAAATCCTTATAATTACTTACCTCTCGCTCCTCTGTTGGGTCGCCCTCTATCTGCAATGGTAAATGTCTAGCGATGAATTCAGCCTCTTCCTCGGTAGGCAAATACTGTAAATTTGTAACGCGCTCATGATAGTCGTAAATTTCTGTTACTGCTCTCTTCACTTCTTCATCTGTTGGGTCATAGGGAGCATAGCCAAAAATCTCGCGTAAGTGGTCAGCAATAACAAGGCAAAAAGCCGCACTCGTGCCGCCTGCTGAACGGATCGGTCCTGAAAAATAAAGAGCAAAATAGTCCTTACCATCTCTCGTTTTTTTCAGTTTAAGCCCAGTAAAACCTTCGATAGGCGAGCTGACAACGCCAAGAGTTATGTAGGCAAGACCAACACGAATGCCTGCATCAATAGCTTCGAGCAAATCTTTGAATTTACAGAATTTTTCCTGTGCAATTTCTTCAGCAATCTTGAGTGAAACAGCAAAATCAAGAATACCATACTCTTGTTCCAGCTCTTTTATTCTCTTCACTATAGCTTTGTTTTGTATTTGTGGATATATTGAAGCCACCAAACCAACCGCTCTCTCAGCAAGGCTTGTAGCAAGATTTATCTCAACAGTGTCGTGAGGGTCAAGTCCTTTACTACGTGCTTCATTCGCTATATCAAACAAGATATGTACTTTCCTCTCAATATCTTTGAAATATTTATCAAGCTTTCCCATTCTAGCTAAAATCTAAAATTTTAATCTCACGAGTCTTTAGATTCAAGAGAGGCACTTTACAAGGATCTGGATCATTACCTACTTTCTCCTCAAAAGGTGTTATTGATTGCCAGCATGAAGAAGCCACAACGAGAATATTGTTGTAAAGCTCAATATCTGGCCTATGCAAATCTCCTGTAGCAACAATATCAGGCACTTCTTTTATCACAAGCAGATCTTCCTCAGCGTTAGGGATATAAACTTGGGCTGAATGTGTCGGCGCTAAGTGTCTTCTTTTGAGCAAATGCGTAACAACCTTGGCAGGAATATCATGACCACGGTTCAGTCTTAGCTCTTCAATCTCGTTGATCACATCATGCATGCTAGCTCCGTGATACATCAAAACTTTAACGCTGTTGTTTCCATCGCTGATTTCAACAATTGCTGGGTTGCTCACGAGATGAAGATTTTCAAGTTTGTAAAGTGCCTCTCCGTAGTCTCTGCCTATTGCCGGTTGTGGCTCTGCCACGCGCACTGCATCGTGCTGTCCTGGACACATAATAATCTTTATATCCTTCCTTATCATGCTAAGCAACTCAGCAAGCTTTTCATACTGTTGTTTAACATCTTTTATCTCGAGCAACTCTTCTTGTCCAGGATATATGCCTACACCATCAACAGTATCGCCTGTAATGAAAAGATACTTAACCTTACTCGCAAGCTTTTTCTGCTCCTCATCACCATATTTCATGTTGAGCCAATCTATAAAGCGTAAAAAATTTTCCTCAAGGAACATCTTCGATCCGACGTGTAAATCAGCAGTAAACGCCACAAGAATTTCCTTGTTCAACCTCTTTTTTTCTGGCAACGCAGCATCAGGAAAAAGAATATTGTTTGCAAAAATCATCTCACGCGTGCCACTCCCGCTAACACCAATAACATCGTCAAGCAAGACATTCTTGGCAATATTGAACAATTCTGGCTTATTCTGGTTAACAAGCACAAGAGTTCTACCTGTCAAATCTTCGAGCTCTAGCAAGAGATTCTTGTTTTTTGTTATTCTCTTGTTAACCACCATACCAACAATAGACACATCACGTCTCTGTTGTGTAAGCCTACCAATAGCTGTCAAGCCTTCAAGCTCAGGTCTCTCTTGCAGTATATTCTTCAGAGCAATAAATCTTGACCTGAAATGGCGAACAAAATCGTCAACCTCAATGGCTTTTGTTTTTGGTGTGTAGTTGAAAAGAATCCTGAAACCTTCATCAGCCTCAATAGACTGCTCTTCTTTTCCAGTATCAATATTGGCCTCGATAACACTTTCCCTCTCAATTGTAACGCTTATACCAAGTTTCACCAGTACGCGCTCTAATTCTTTTTTGTCATTCTCATGCAATATACTTAAGATCTTGTCAATATGTTCATAGAAAAAATTTTTTGATATAAAGCGAGAAGTCTTTATCGTTTCGATTCGCTCTAGAATTTTTTTTGCAACATCAGTCTTCAGCTGTTTTAGAAACTCAATACTATCCTTGTCCAGCAACAAGCCCTTCTTAGCACAAAACTCAAAAATCTCTTTGTCCATCATACACCCAAGGAATCATGAAGGATTTGTTTTGCTTTTTCAAGAATATTGTTCGGAATTGCAAGTTTTATTTCACGGGTTCTCCCATAACGACCCTTACTCACAACTTTCGCGTTAATAATACCAAGCATATCGAACTCTGCTATAATATCGCTGACCCTTCTCTGCGTAAGTATTTCAGATCTTGTTTTTATGCACAACTCTTGGTAAACCTCATATACATCACCAGTAAAGATCTTATCCCCTTCTTTTTTGCCCTTATCTTCGGTAAGCATTATTATAGCAAGCAACACGAGCTGAAATTGCTTCGGTTCAGTCTCTATAACAGCAAGAATCTTGTCTCTCTCGATCTTGTCATTAGCCATATCTATGTGCTTGAGCAAAATCTTGCTACTACCCTCACGCTCAGCTATTTCGCCAGCTATCCTCAGTAAGTCGAGAGCACGTCTTGCATCGCCATGCTCACGTGCCGCCAAAGCAGCACATTTCGCGATCACACCATCACCAACCACACCTGGCTGGAAAGCCTTCTTTGCCCTATCCTCGAGAATGTCTTTAAGCTGTAATGCGTTATAAGGTGGGAAAACTATTTCTTCCTCGCTCAATGAACTCCTAACACGTGGATCAAGATTGTCTATAAAGCGAAGATCATTGCTTATACCTATCAAGCTTATCTGTGCTTTCGTCAATTCACTGTTGAGCCTTGTTAAATTGTAAAGAAAATTGTCCGAGATCTTCTTTACTGCCTGGTCTATTTCATCCAGGATTAGGATGAGCAACCTTCTCTTCTCGTCGAGCAGATCGATGAAATTATTGTAAAGATAATCTGTGGGTAAGCCTGTAGCAGGCACATCTTTGCCAAGCTTCTTTATCATCTCGGCTAAAATCCTATATTCTGTGTCCGCTACTTTCCTAAGTTTACAGTTTATGTATTCAATCTTAAGCTCTGTATCTGTGTTGTTTGCTCTCTTCAGCATTTCCTGTCTCACATACTGCACGCTTAGTGTTTTGCCAGTGCCAGTCTTTCCATAAACAAAAAGATTGCTGGGCCTCTCCCCACGTAGGGCTGGCGCGATAATACTTGCAATCTGCGCTATTTGCTCATCCCTATGTGGAATAGTATCAGGAGTATAGTTTGCCTGTAACACGAAACGATCTTTGAAAATCTTTGCCTTCGTAATAGAATCAAAAATCTTATCGAGACGAATAACCATTTTAGCAGCACTAACATGAATCTCTTTTATAAAATTTTTTGTGCTGGAAAATATACAGCAGAGAGACACCTTTATTTCCTTTGGAATATAAGAATGCAAGCTGAATTTATCGACGAAAAGAAATAAATTATTGTCCTTAAAGAATGACAAAAGTTTTAACCTTTATTTCAAGTGGAAAAAATGAATAAAATAAAATAATTTTTTAAATATATAATAATTAAATATAAAAAAATTTAAAAAATAAAATAAAAAAAGCAAAAATCTAAATTTCATTTATAAATCTTTCCATATGAAACAAAGGGGTAGGGTACTAGCATAATACTTTGGCTGTGTTCACAGAAAACTTTATAAACAGCTATCGGTTGTTTCTCATATGGATAGAGAAAGAAAACCGGCGCGCGAGATCCTTGGCAAACTTGTTGTCACGAAAGAGGGCAAGAGACTTGGATTAGTGAAAGACATTACATTTGAGACACGTTCTGGTGAGCTTATTCAGCTTGTGCTCAAGGACGCTACTCCTTATGTGAAAAATCTGAATGTTGAGCGCACAGCACAGAACGAGGTGCTTATTCCTTATAATACAATAATTGCAGTAGGAGATTTTGTTGTTGTTAATGAAGAGGACTTGGTCTAAAATGAAGATTGTTGGTTTTTCTCTCAGTAAGCTAGTTGCTGAAAGGCAAGATAAACCTATCGAGAGGGTTAGGATAAGCTCCAACCTTAGCATAAAAGATATTACAGAGGAAAAGGATGCTCCTCTTGATAATGTATTCTCTTTTGTTTTCGTATTCAATGTTGATTATGGCAAGCTTGCAAAGCTTGAATTTACTGGCAAGGTGTTGGCTCAGTTGGAGCGTAAGGAAGCCAAGCTTTTGCAGAAGGAATGGAAAAATAAGAACTTGCCTGACGAGATCAACTTGCCTCTTTTGAATTTTATCTTGACCAAGTGCAACATCAAAGCACTTGTTTTGGCAGATGAACTTGGCTTGCCACCAGCCGTGCCTTTACCAAAGGTTGGCAAGAAGCCTGAACAAGATAATAAGAAAAGCAATTATGTTGGTTAGGAATCTTTAGCTGTCTTCTAAAAACAGTCCATGTTCTCTTTACTAGAAGCAAGATTTTTAACTCTGTCTGGTTTACTGTTATTATGCCAGGGTGCCCGAGCGGACTAAGGGGCCAGCCTCGAGAGCTGGTGTCCGTAAGGACGCGCAGGTTCGAATCCTGCCCCTGGCGTTAGCTACTCATTCTTTTTGCTATCTCTTTTAGCTTACCAAAGTCATAAATTTTATCAGCAATAACATATGTGTTGAAATTATTTATGTTGAACTTTAGGTCGAGCCAAAGTTCTTTGCTCTTCAACACATCCATACCTTCAACTATAGGCAGGAAACTCGGCATAATCACAAGATTCTTGCCTTTCCACTTGCCGACAAGAAAGCACTTGTACAACTCGCTTTTGACACCATCATACAAACTTATGGCGGGATGCATATGGCCTGCGATGATTGTTTTTGCTTTCACAAGCTCCACATGAAACTTATGGCCATGCCAAAAAGCAACGTCATTTGCAAAATAGATCTCTTTTATCTCTAAGTTCTTGCGTTTTGCTATCGGCTCTAAGATCGTGTCATGATTTCCCTTAATAAGTATAATTTCTTTCGAGTTCTTAGCTAACAAGTCAAGCACAGCAAATGTTTCAAACCATTCTTGCTTGCTTATCTCGCCGAACTCATGCTTGAGATCACCAAGCACGATAACACTATTGACTTTCCCTGTAATTTTGAAAAGCTTTTCAAGCTCCTCAGTGGTTTGTCTAAATTGTTGTCTTGGCATTAGGAAGCCTTCTTTGTTCAGCGCTTCCTCATAGCCTATATGTAAATCTGCAATAACAACCATGCTCAGAGTTTTCAGCCATAGGGCCTTGCCCAGAGCGTAGATGCCAGGCAAAATCTCGCGGCCATGCTCGTAAGAGGTAAGTATAATATCGTGTTCCATGCTTCATATAAGATGTTATGCTTTATATTTTTATCCAAAACAAGCTAGTCAAAAAGCTCGCTAAGGCTAATGCCTTCATTGATTCGCCATATAGCCTCAGCAAAGAAATCTTCCAGAGGCATGACCTCAATCTTTTTATAGCTTTCTTGCGGGATGCTGTTACTCACAATAATCTTATCAGCTACTTCACATAGTTTGTCACGCGGGTCTTGCTCATTATCATTGTAACTGAAGAGGCCATGCGTAGCATAAACCCAAACCTCTCTCGCGCCTTTCGCTTTAACAGCCTCAACAGCATTAACTATTGTGTTTCCAGAATCTATGATATCATCAACTATCAACATCTTTTCAGTTACGTCACCTATGATACAGTATTCAGCAACCTCACCAGCCTTTTTCCTGTATTTGTTGCCTATTACTATATTCTCGAGTCCAAGCTTTTTGGCAAAATGTCTTGCTCTTGGCGTTCCTCCTGCATCAGGACTCATTATACTCCATTCTTCCTCGAAGAATTCAGGATATCTCTCTATTAGATAGTTACGGAACACGACAGAACTGCGAAGGCTATCAAACCTTCTCCCAGTAAAACCTTGGATTTGTTCTGAATGAACATCTATTGTGAGTATAGCGTCTGTGTAAAGCGATATAACATCAAGAACAGCACGTGCGCTTATTGGCACCCGACTTTCATCTTTCCTGTCTTGTCTTGCGAATTTCATATAAGGTAATACGTCAATTATTTCTTGCGCACTGCTATTCCTTAAGGCTTCGTTTATCAATACAAGTTCGAGAAACCAATCCGCTGGTCTTTTGCTTGAGTCATGCACAAAGAAGCAATTCTTGCGCCTTACGTTGCCTTTAATTTTCGGCTTTATCTCACCATCTCTAAACCTTATGATCTCGACAGGATTAAGCTCGAACTTTTCACTTCTCTCGCTTAGCTTCTCATATATAGCCTCTGCGAATTCCCATACTTTGCTTTGCGGGTCCGCAATGATACAGCATCTATACATGACCATGAGCACCTTCCCATAGTTTGTAATGTTTATAAAGATTTAGATAGCACAGATCAGAACTATAAACGGTTTTTTGATAAGATTGGCTGATCATTTTTGCATCTTTTTGATTGCATCATACATTCTCTTCAAGAACTCCAGTTTATCCTCTATCTTGATCAGATCAGCATAGCCTTGCATTATCAAATTCAACGCAAATGGGCTCGGCACCTTAACATTAACATGTTTAACTCTTATCTTCTTGCTGTGTAGCCAGTCAAGCACCTTTTTCGCGTTAGCTACATCCATCACATCTTCCATAACCTCACGTCTTGCTTCCTTCAATATCGGAAACTCCTGCGATATCTTGCGAACAGCATGCATTAGCATCTCAGATTTCATTTGCTGTCTTCCAACACTTTTTGTTTTTCCCTTGTAGCTACGGAGTATCATAAGGCCACGCGTTGCACAATGTCTGAAACGTCTCTTCAAGATTTCAGTTCTGTCTATAGCTTCCTTCAGTATTTCATCAATGTTTTCACTCGTTACAAATTTCAATGCCTTCTCTGCATGCAGTTTTTCACCTCCAATGAAAAAACCATTATCATTTATACCTATCTGCACATCACGACCGCCTGCTTGTGCAATAACATACGCGTAGGCTCTTGAAAGCGCATCATTAACACGTCTCCCATAAAGCGAATGAAACACCAAGAAGTTTTTTTCAGCTTTGTAATGCTCTATCAGCATAAGCCTCTCGTGTGGAATTCCGATATAGGCATGCTGGTCATAGAAGTATTGGTAAATAGCATTTGCTATCTTATCATCGACATGCAAGTGTTTTTTGATGAACCCCTTTATTTCCTCTGCGCTCATGCCACGAGTAAATTTTTCAGCCATAAGCCTACGAAACCTTTGTATCTCGCAAGCAAGGTCAAAGCTCAACGGTAAGATCTCGCTGAACCATGACGGTATTGTCGGCGGCCTATAAACACTTGCCTTGACATAAGCGTTCATACCTCTTGTGTAAAGGAACTCGTAGCGCTCACCTCCAAGCACAAACACGTCACCCGGCCTTAGTCTCTCAAGAAAGCCTTCATCTATAACACCAACCTTCACACCTTTGCGTTCGCCTCCAGCAATAACAACATTCACATAGCTCTCATCAGGAATCGTTCCTATGTTTGTCATATAGATCATTCTCGCTAACTTGCCACGCCTACCTATCTCACGGGTTTCGCTATCATACCATATCTTTGCATAAACATCACGAGCTTCGAGCGCATATTCGCCGGCAAGATAACTTATTACAGCAAAGAAATCTTCTCTGTTTAGCTCATGGTAACAATAACTTTGCCTTACCAAGTTGTATAGCTCATCAACATTCCATCGTTGCTCTATTGCCATCCCGTAGATGTGCTGTGCCAGCACGTCAAGACAATTACGTGGAAAATCTATTTTGTCTATCTTTTTTTCTTTTATAGCCTTTTGCATCACACTGCATTCCACAAGATCATCTTGGTCTAGCACGATGAAACGTCCTTTTGCTGTTTCATGCAATTTGTGTCCTGCTCTGCCAATTCTCTGCATAGCTCTGGCAACGCTTTTTGGCGAGCCGAGCAAGATTACCAAATCTATATAACCTATATCAATACCAAGCTCAAGACTTGTGCTCGTGACAACAACACGAAGCTCGCCATTACGTAGCCTTTGTTCTATGCTTAGTCTTGAATGCCTGCTCAGGCTTGAATGGTGTGCGCCTATATTCTCAACATACTTGCTTGGAAATCTCTCTTTGAGGTGATGCACAACACGTTCTGTGGCTGAGCGTGTATTGGTGAATATCAAGGTTGTCCTGTGTTCCTGCACTAGCTTATCAATCAGCTCATAGAGTTTGTCACTCAGCTCTTCAGCATGCACATATATTAAGCTTTCAGTCGGCGTTAGCACAGACACATCTATTTTCTTTTCAAAGCCGACATCAGCAATCCAACATTCGCGTTCTTGCCATCCTTTGGCTGTTTTTTCATAACCAACAAGAAATCTCGCTACGAGCTCGAGGGGGGCAACTGTAGCACTCAGACCGATTCGTGTAATAGGCATCACGCTTATATGCTGTAACCTTTCAAGGCTTAGAGATAGATGCGTACCGCGCTTGTTTGCCATAGCATGGATTTCATCAACAATGCAGAACTCGACAGCACGCAAGAACTCGCGGAAACGTTTTGTTGTAAGCAATATTGCAAGCGTCTCAGGTGTTGTGATGAGTATGTGTGGCGGTTTCTTAAGCATTGCTGCTCTCTCGCTCTGCGTTGTATCGCCTGTTCTTACAGCAATTCTTATGCCAAACTCCTTTCCCTCTTGCTCTTGCATCTCTGCCAGCGGCCCTTTGAGATTAACTTCTATGTCACGCGATAAAGCGCGGAGAGGCGAGACATAAACGCAATAGACCTTATCTTCAAGCTCATTACGCTTACTTAGCTCTATAAGGTAATCAAGTATTGCTGTGAATGCGCAGAGTGTTTTGCCACTTCCTGTTGGCGAGCTCACGAGTATGCTTTTCCTTGCTTTGATTGCTGGAATAGCATAACGTTGCGAGAGCGTGAAGCTACCAAATTTTTTTCTGAACCAACTCGCTACTGTATTGCCAAGTAAGGTGAAAACTTGCTCGTTACTTGCCGGTCTTTTCATGAATCTTATTCTCCCAACCATTTTCTAGCCAAGCCTTTGCTTTATTTAATCTTTTGGCGAATAATTTTTAAACACCCTCTCATGCCAGGATTTTATGAGGCTGTCAAAGGAGAAACGTGAGCGTATAGCAGAGAATATACTTTTTATGCTTTACCAAGAATTTCCTCAGGCTTTCTTATCAAATCTTTGCTCGTTGAGCTGGAGAAAAAAGGGCTTGTTATAAGCATAAGAAAAAGCCCGAAAGGTGTGCCATATAGCAGAAGGATAAGATGGCGCCTCTCAAGGAAGGCCTACCAAGCCTATAAAAAGAAACTTGGTTAGTGCAAGCCATGTTTGTTTCAACAACAATATCTTTTCAATAAACAAATCTTTATATAAGTGCAAGGCTCTTGTTTTCTATGCTTGATGAAAAGCAGCTCAGAGAAGCATTTGCCAAGGTTAAGCGCGATATTCTCACGCTACGTAATGAGCTTGAGAGTTTGCGTTCAGAACTATGTGAGATTCGAGACTTGCTTCAACATTTCTTTTCTTCATTCTCTCAAGGCAAAGACGAAACAGCCATTCCCACAATGTCTGCTATGACCTCAGTTCATGATTTTGAGCTTTTCAGGCCAATAGTTCCAGACATTCAAGGCAAGAGCAGGGATGAAGATGTTCGCATTAAACAAATAAAGGATTCGACACATCCTTCGACAGATTTTTCGACACATCCTGCGGGTTCGACAGATAATTTGGCTTTTTACGGCTTGAAACCTCAAAATTTAGGAATTTCCACAGGAAATCAAGGGGTTTCGACAGACAGACAGACAAACAGACAGACAATTCGACACATCCTTCGACAGATAACTCCTCAAAATTTGGCTGTTTCAGGCCCTGTAGAGGCATCTGTCGAAAAGGT
>JAFCFJ010000001.1 GCA_017608705.1 Candidatus Pacearchaeota archaeon | reverse complement strand
CAAGACAACACATGGTTATGGCTCAAGAAAGAAACATAGAGGTAAGGGTAGCAAAGGCGGCAAGGGTATGGCCGGAACCGGCAAAAGAGCTGACCAAAAGAAAACATTAGTTATCAAGCTGTATGGAAACAAGTACTTTGGAAAACAAGGTGTTACAAGCAGAAGAACAGCAAAGAAGAAAGAAAAAGTGTTAAACATAAAGGACATCGTTGAAAATATAAAAACATGGATCAAAAAAAGAGGTAAAAAGACTGCTGCTGGTATTGAGCTTAACTTGCAAGACTATAAGTTGCTTGCACAGGGCGAAGCTAGTGAGAAACTTAAAGGCACGATAATTAAGGTTAAAGCTGCATCAAAATCCGCCATAGAAAAGATAGAGAAAGTAGGTGGAAAGATTGTAGTAAAATAAACAAGGCTAAAAAATGTCTTTGCAAAACATCTTCAAATTTTTGCCAGAAGTTGAATCGCCAAAGACAAGACTCGATTTCAAGACAAAGCTAAGATGGACACTCATCACACTTGTAACGTTTTTTGTTCTCGCCGAGATTCCGTTACATGGTCTTGAAGAAAATGCGTTAAGTCGTTTTGAGTATCTTGCAGTAATTCTTGGCACGCGCTTTGGCTCCATCATCTCACTTGGTATCGGGCCAATAGTTATGGCATCAATCATCCTGCAGCTTCTTGTCGGCTCCAAGATTCTTGACATTGACTTGACAACGAGAGAAGGCAAGCGTTATTTCTCAGCATTACAAAAATTGCTGATCTTTTTCTTCATAATATTTGAGGCTATGGTATATGTAATGATGCGTGGCCTGGCAGCGAAAGAAGGTTTTGCATTCTTGGTTATATTGCAACTCATTCTTGGTGGTCTGATTATTGTCTTTCTTGACGAGCTTGTTAGCAAATGGGGGTTTCTGGCGTGAGCTTACAGCTATTTATCCGCGCATTCGGATTTATAGGACCTAATGCTACGATCTCGCCAGTCGGCAAATTCTGGGTCTTGCTTTCAAGCCTTGCCGGCGGCAATGGTGCAGAAGCACTTTCCGCGTTGCTTGCTCTCGTTGTTACAGCAGCCATATTTATTGCAATAGTATGGGCACAAAGCCTCAAAGTTGAGATTCCGTTGAGTTTTGACAGGCTACGTGGCTATGGTATTAGATGGCCACTTTCTTTCTTCTACACGAGCGTTATTCCAGTAATACTCACAGCAGCACTTGCTGCAAACATCCAGCTTTTCGCAAGCCTCTTGCAAAATTGGCTTGGACATCCTACCTTGCTCGGAGGTTTCAGCGAAAATGTTCCGATAAGCGGTCTTGCTTTCTATATCGCAAGGGTTAATTTGCTTGATGCCGTTATAAAAGGAAGCTTCCATGCTAAGCTATTGTTCCAAGCTCTTGGCCATATACTCTTTTATGTCTTTTTCGCCACATTGTTTGCAGTCCTATGGGTAAAAACAAGCGGCATGGACCCGGCAAGCCAGGCAAGAAACATACTTGCTTCAGGCTTACAGATTCCTGGTTTCAGGAAAGATGAGCGTGTGCTCGAAGCTATACTAAGTCGCTATATCATGCCACTCACGGTCATGGGAGGTATGGCGATTGGCCTTATCGCTGCATTAACAGATTTGCTTGGCGCGCTTGTCAGCGGCACCTCAATACTGCTTGCTGTCATGATTGCATATCAGTTCTATCAGAGCATAGCACAACAACACGCTCTCGATATGTATCCTGCAATGAAGAAATTCATGAAGACATAGTGAAGTTTATAAAGGAAAGATAAATGGATTAAGAATGATAGAAAACTTCGTGGTTGAGCATCCTGTAAGTTTCATAGTGCTTATAGCTTTTATCGTTACTCTTGTAACTAGCTTACTCATAAAATTTCTGACAGACCAAGAACGAATGAAAGAGTTGCAAAGAAGGCAAAAAGAACATGCCGAGTTGATGAAAAAATACAAGCATGATGCAAAAAAACTGATGGAAATACAACAAGAGATGCTTAGGATCTCGGCTGAAATGATGAAACACAGCTTCAAACCAATGTTACTTACGCTTGTGCCATTTCTTCTATTGTTCAGCTGGATTCGCACGCTTTATGCAAATATTAATATACCATGGATTCTCTACTATTTTATCTTTGCTCTTGCATTCAGCTTTATATTCCGTAAATTGTTCAAACTTTACTAAAAATGGAAACTAAAAAGAAACAAGAAGAGTTGCTCTTGCAACTAACCTTGCTTGAACAGGAAACACAAAAAATAAACCAAGCGCTTGAGGCAATAGAGCAACAACTTGATACCCTTGGCAGCGTGAAGCATACACTCTATGAGCTAGAGCAAAGCAAGAGTAAAGAGCTGCTCGCTAATCTCGGAAGAAATATTTTCGCAAGAGTTGAAATAAAATCTGATAAGCTTCTTGTTGATGTCGGCAATAAAGTGCTCGTGGAAAAGACAGCAAGCGAGGCTATGGAAATTTTGGACAAGCAAATCGCTGAGCTCGAAGGGCTAAGAAAACAGCTTGCGCAGCAGGCCAATGCTATAGAGCAGGAGAAAGAAAAGCTTGTGATGCAGGCACAAGAAAGCTAGCCCTTTACTTTTCTCAAAAATTTGTTGTAAGACAACACGCCAAGTTCTGAAACAACTGCCTTAACATACTTTACCGGAATCTTTTCGAATGCTGGATTCTTAACCATGATATTACGCTTATGTATTTTCCATACTTCTGTTGAAGGCCTCTCTTCGATACTCGTGGCTGTGGTAAATTTCCATGAATCTGCAACCACATAAAGCGGTAAGCCTCTTGCATAAGCAAGTTCAGCAACAACACCAGATCCTATTTTATTTATTACAGCATCTGGAAGCAAAGCATCTGCACCAAGCATCACAATACTTGCTTTTTCAAGGGCAAGAGCAAAGCCTGCATCAACATAGTGTTCAACGTGAATGCCAGCTTTTGCAAGCTCCATTGCAGTCTTGCGTCCTTGGTAAAGAGGCCTTGTTTCTGTATTGACAACACTAAACCGCTTACCATGTTTCTTGGCATGAACCAAAGCTTTCACAAGCGTATTGGAATGGCAATGTGTAAATACTACCGCATTGTTTCTGAGCAAGCTGGCAACGTGCTTGTTAATTTGTTCCTGCACATATTCAAAATGCTCAAGAATGGCCTTTGCAGACATCTCGTCTATAAGCTGGAGAACTTTCCTCAAGAGAGGTTCTGTCGGTCTCAACGAAAGCAGTTTTCTTTTTGCAGCTTTTGTCGGCATTAGCAAGTAAGCTTGTAATGCTGCTCTTGCAATTTCTGATGCGCCCTGGATTTCAACATTCTTTATTTTTTTGCAAATCTCTTGAAACCTCTTTTTTTTATCAACCATTGCAACATTGTAGAAGAACACATATAAAAATCCTTCGAAAGCTGGAAAGAGGTGCTAAGATTTAAAAAAGATCCTCGCGTTACGGTGCTATGTTGGAGCTCTTGATAAATCCGAAAAGAGCAGAAAAAAGGCCATGGGAAATGTTTTTGGTTGGCTTCTTCTATGCTGGCTTGTCCGTTCTCTTGGTAACATGGATATTTTCGCGCGATCCAGTGTTAGTAAAGTATGCACCGATGCTTATCATCACATTTACCGTAATGTTTACCTGGCCCTTTATGTATTACATGATAAGGCTTGAGGAAGAAAAGGAAATTCATGCAAAAGGGCTTGCCTTGCTTGCCGAACATAAAAAAGCACTCTACTCC
Source organism: Candidatus Pacearchaeota archaeon (assembly GCA_017608705.1). Classification (GTDB taxonomy): domain Archaea; phylum Nanobdellota; class Nanobdellia; order Pacearchaeales; family GW2011-AR1; genus JAFCFJ01. The sequence continues at coordinate 25,844 of JAFCFJ010000001.1, read as the reverse complement.
TTGCTATGGTTATTCATGGGATTCGTTGTTGCTTACTCAATGCTATATATGATCTTAGGACCAGAACAGAATTTTGCAGCACAGATAGAAACATATTGTATGATAAACAGGCCATTCAATTTCGAAGGCTGTGTGTCGCAGTATAGATATCAGCTTGGCCTAAGTGAGACAAATCCTGCGACTGGCTACGTGACAGGAAATCGTTTTGCTGGCATCCTCGCCAATAACATCTATGTGCTTGTCTTTACCCTTGTGTTCTCGCTTATCTTCGGTGCCGGTGCCATCTTTATCCTTGCATGGAATGCCAGCGTGATAGCTGCAGCCATAGGCATCTTCACGAATTCGCAGCTTAGGGCTATGCCGCTTGGTTTATTGCGCTATATGGTTCATGGCTTGCCAGAAATTGCAGCATATTTCATAGGAGCTCTTGCTGGAGGCATTATAAGTATTGGTGTGATAAAGCACGACATAAAGAGCCAGCACTTCCTAAACATACTGCAGGATGCGCTTTTCCTCGTTATCCTTGCGTTATGTTTGCTCGTGATTGCAGCATTCATCGAAGTTTATGTGACGCCAGCATTATTTTCATGGCGCCTCTGAGCAAACATGCCAGCACGGAAGTTAAGTAAAATTGAGTTTGGCAAATTTTAAAAATAAAATCAAACAAGAAAAGAGCATGAAACTAGTATGTGAAAACTGTGGCTATAGGCTTGAAGCACAAGAGCCGAGAAAGCAATGCCCTTACTGCGGTGAAGACACACTAACAGAGGAAAAAGACGCAAACAGCTTGCTCGAAGAAATAGAATGAAGAAAAACGAAGGGCTAAAAAAATGGCATATCATAATAACTATCTTAGTCTTAATTTTGATTCTGATTGTCAATGTGAAAATAAGAACTGTGAATATCCCGCAACTCAAGGACATAACGACAGGTAATTACACGCTTGCCCCTGACCTTGATCCGTTTCTTTATTTGAGACTTGCTAAGGAAATAGTCAGTGTTGGTCTGCAAAATCCTGATATGATGCGAATGGCGCCGCTCGGCACAGTAAATTATGCTAAAGGTAGTTTGATGCCGTGGGCAATAATTGGTATTTACCGTCTTGTAGATTTTCTCAACGGTTCTGCTGTGACGAGCATGGAATTCGCTGCTATAATCACGCCGGTGATATTCTCGTGCCTTGCCACAATATTCTTCTTCCTTTTCAGTTTCAAGCTCTTCTCATTGCTTTTGAAAAATGACAAAGCTGCTCTCGTTTCAGCATTGATAGCTTCTGCCCTCTACATAGTGCTACCGCCAATGCTTCACAGAACAGTGGCGGGTGTGCCTGAAATCGAGAGTCTTGGTATGGTGTGGTACTGGCTTGCTTTCTTTTTCTTCCTGAATGCATGGCAACAACAAGTTACGAGAAAAATAATCCTAAACGGTTGTCTGGCAGGTTTATTTACTGGCCTGATGGTATGGACATGGGGTGGCTACCGCTACATATTCATGACAATAGCCCTTGCAAGCCTATTGGTCTTCTTGTTTGGGCATGAGCCAAGGAAAAACAAAATGATATTTTCGTGTTGGGCTATTACTTCACTGTTCATAAATTCCCTGAAACTTATTTCGACAGAACATTCACAAAAATTGTTATTACTTTCTGTTTCAGATACTGGTTTCACTATATTTGTGTCTTTTATTTTGCTAATGGATACAGTTCTCATACGAATAAAAAAAGCTAACGAGATAAATATACCGAGAGAGCTTCTGTCAGTAATCATAGGTATACTGATTGGTGCAATTTTAGGGACTGGAGTGTTCGGCATCGGCTTTATACCAACTACAATAAAAACTGTTTTCGAAAGGCTTGCTTATCCTTTTGGCCGTGGGAGATTGGGATTAACTGTAGCTGAAAATATGCAGCCTTACCTCAATAATTGGCTTTCTACATTCGAACCACTCGCGTCAACAAAGCTAATAGCGAATGCTGGCGGGATACTGAAAAACCCAATAGCCTGGTTTGTTCTCTGGAGTTTTATCATAGCTCTCTGCATCATATTTTACGAGGCAGTAAAACATTTTGACAAGATTGAAAAAAGATCTATAATCGGATTATTTGTTATATTCCTGTTCGGTTTTCTTCTCAGTAGAATTTCAAGCACGAGTGTTTTGAATGGTGACAATATTCTAAGCAAACTTGTTTATTATGGTAGCTTATTTATTTTTGTGATTTACCTGGCTTGGATTTATATCTGGTCTTATAACAACAAAAAAGAAACTTATGAAGATTTCAAAAAAATAAAACCGGAATATGTTTTTATCCTTGCTTTTATGTTCTGGATGATTGTGTCGATGCGCGGAGCAATACGTCTTTTCTTCCTAATCGCACCTTCAGTAGCATTGATGCTTGCTTTCTTGCCGTCGAAACTTGCTTTGATTACTAACAAAACAAAATATAAAGAGAAAAAGATAATTCTGACAGCAGTATTAATTCTTGTTTCATTTACGGTTGTAATAACCTTTGTCCAGTATGAAAAATCTACATTTGCACAGGCAAAGGCTACTGTGCCAACCTCATATGATCAGCAATGGCAAAAAGCTATGGCATGGGTTCGTGAGAATACGCCAGAAGGCAGTATCTTCGTGCATTGGTGGGATTATGGCTATTGGGTTCAGACAATTGGCCGCAGGCCGACAGTAACAGATGGTGGCCATCCGAATGGTTTCTGGGACCATACCACAGCACGTTACCTTCTGACAGCACAGCACGAAAGAACAGCATTGCAACTTTGCAAAGCTCATAATGTCAGCTATCTACTTATAGATCCTACTGATATAGGCAAATACACAGCATTTGCAAGCATAGGAAGTGATGCAAGCGGAAAAGATAGATTTAGCTGGGTATCAACGTTCATTCTTGACGAGAAACAGACTTATGAAACAAAAAACGAAACGTTGATGCTTTACCGTGGCTCCACCCTTTTCGATGAAGAAATTGTGCTTCATGGTATAATAATGCCGATGCGCGACCCACATGCAGGAATTGCAGGATTTATACTGACTATAGATAACAATTCTTCAGCAATAAAGAATGTTGAAGCAATAGTAAGCTACAAAGGACAGCAGTTTCGCGTTCCTGTAAGGTATGTGTGGCTGAACGGCAAGAAATATGATTTCAAGACAAAAGAGAGCGAAGAAATGCTAGAAGGTATGCTCTATATAATTCCGAGAGCCACAGACACGGGAATCAATCCTGTCGGTGCTGCTATGTACCTAAGTAGAAAAGCATTAGCTACGGAGTGGGTAAGACTCTACTTACTGAATGAAACACAAAATTTCGAGCTTGTGCATGCAGAGCCACATCCATACATAGAATATCTTAACAAGACCTTCGGCTTCAAAACAGAATTTCTTTATGTAAACGGAAATACTCTTGGCCCTATAAAGATATGGAAAGTTCATTATCCGGATGATATTCCTTATTACAAAGAGTATCTCAAAGTTGGATCATTCAAATGGGCAGAACTCGATTATTTGGGCACATAATTTTTTAAACATCCTCGTTTTATTGAATAAAATGGATGGCTATGTTGTTATAGCATTGATACATCTCGTGATCGCATTTTTGGCAAGCTTTTTTCTCACAAAATGGTGGATAACCATAGCCAAGCATAACAAACTTGTTGGAAAAGATATGAACAAAACAAGCAAACATCTTGTTGCTGAGGCTGGAGGTATAGCGGTAATTATGGCTTTTCTCCTTGCAGTAATGCTTTACATATTTTTCAAAACATTTGTTCTTAATTCAAGCACCCATATAGTTGAGATACTTGCTATATGTCTTACTGTAGCCCTTGCCGGCTTCATAGGTTTTGTAGATGATGTTCTTGGTTGGAAAAAGGGATTGAAGGGATGGCAAAAATTACTGATGACCTTACCCATAGCTATACCGCTTGCTGTAATCAATGCAGGACACTCCGAGATGGCTATACCATTAGTAGGAACTGTGGATTTTGGCCTCCTTTACCCTCTTTTACTCGTGCCTATTGCAATCATCGGTGCTACTAACGGCTACAATTTGCTTGCTGGCTATAATGGGCTGGAAGCTGGGCTCGGCATAGTTATTTTTACTGGCCTTGGCATAATTTCCCTATTCACTGGCCAGTTCTGGCTCGCGCTCATAGCCGCGATAATTGTCGTAGCTTTACTTGGTTTCCTAATTTTCAATAGTTTCCCTGCCAAGGTGTTTCCAGGAGACAGCCTAACCTACAGCCTTGGTGCGCTCATAGCATGTTTCGCTATCCTCGGAAATATGGAAAGGCTTGCCTTACTCTTGTTTTTGCCATTCATTATAGAGGGATTCATTAAGCTGAAGTATGGATTCAAGGTGGAAAATTTTGCTAAGGTGAATAAAGATAATAGTTTGGATGTGCCAGGTAAAATAAATAGCATGACACATATTGCAATTTGGTTACTCAAAAAAGTTGGAAGAAAGAAAAAAGTTTATGAACAAGATGTCGTGCTCGTGTTGCTCGTATTTGAAATTTTGCTTCTGCTTATAGCCCTTTTAATAATAGTGTAAGATCCTAATATTTCGATCTCGAAGGCACTCCTATTATGAACGCAGAAGAAGCTGAAGTTTCTTTTTTATAATCCATGTAATTGCAGGAAGAGGATTTGAGATTATTTGCTGATTTACTGTGCAAGGCATCCAGCAGTTCAGATTGCAATTAATTTTTCTTCTAACATCTTCGATTCTATCTTTTTTTATGTTGCCTAGCGACTTGCCTAAGATAACACAAGGGAAGATTTCTCCGTAAGGGTCTAAATAAAAAGATGTCCAGCCAGCATCACATTCAAAGCGTCTTTTCTTCCCTCGCGCGAAATCAATTGCCCCTTCTGTATAGTAAGCCCTAAAGTAATTTTTAATATTCCCGGAAGTAAGATACATTTCTATAAGCTTGTTCAGATTTTTTTCCAATAAGTCCACATCAAAAGGAGCATTTTTTTTGTTGTAATAAAAAGAATCGTGCCTAACAATAATTAAAAACTGTATGCCTAGTTTTCTTGATAATTTATAAAGTTCTATAACTTGGTCCTCATTCCCATGGCCAAAAGTTGATGTCATGCCAATATCCTTTATACCGAGTTTTTTGAGAGTTTTTATCAGCTTGACAACCCTATCAAATGCTCCAGGAATACCCCTCAGCTGGTCATTTCTTTTTCCAATCCCGTCTATAGAGAACCTAAAACCAAGCCAAGGATACTTTTTTGCGGTAGCAATAACTCTCTCTGGCAAAAGGCCGTTTGTCGAAATAACAATCCGTTTTGCTTTTCTTCTTAGAATTTCAATGATCTCGTCTATCTCTTTTCTCAGAAATGGCTCCCCACCGGTAATATTAATAGTCCTAAAGGAAGGAAGCCGTTTATAATATTTAATATCCATTGGCGGAGCAGGGTTCTTTTTCCATATATTGCAGAAAGTACATCTAGAATTACAATTATATGTAATAGCACAGACCAAAGATTTAAATCTCATGGATTAGGTAGCATTAAAAGAGGTATTTAAATATTTCCATAGCCAAAAAATGATATCAGTAATAATAACATCATACAAGGAAGAAAAAACAATAAGGAAGGCTATTTCATCTTTCCTTAAGCAAAAAGTAAAGGAAAGAGTAGAGATTATTGTGATGTGTGGAGATAATGATACTTTCAATTCCGCAAAATATTACTCTGAAAAATACAAAAATGTGTTTGTGTATAGGGATGAAGGGAAAGGAAAGCCTGCTGCCCTCAATTTAGCAATCAAGAAAGCTAAAGGAGACATTCTTGTCTTATCTGATGGGGATGTGTTTGTTGATAGCAAAGCCTTGCATTTTATCCTTCAACCTTTTGAAAAAAAAGATGTGGGTGCTGTTTCTGGCCATCCTGTTTCACTAACCAGCAAGAATTCCATGTTCGGTTTTTGGTCATATATTCTGACTGAGGTGGCACATGCGCAAAGACTAAATGCCGTCAAGGAGAACAAAAGAATTTTTTGTTCTGGCTATTTATTTGCAATAAGAAAAAAATTATTTCCTTACCTCCCGGAAGAACTATTATCCGAAGACGGATTCATTTCATGCAAGGTTTATGAAAAAGGATATAAGATAGCATACGCGCCTGATGCAAAGGTGTATGTTAAATACCCAACCAATTTCCGTGACTGGATAAAACAAAAAAAGCGCAGTGTTGGTGGTTATCTCCAAATAAAAAAACTAACAGGAGTTGAATTCCGCTCATTCAAAAAAGAGTTGTTTGGTGGATTTGCTCTATTCCGGTATGTATCAAACATAAAAGAATTGTTTTGGTTGTTGGGTTTATTTATTGCAAGAGTTTATTTATGGATTTTGATATATATTGAGATTGGTATTCAAAAAAAGAAACACCGAGATATTTGGCTCAGAGTAGAAAGTACAAAATGAAAAAAAAGAAAATACTCTTCCTGAGTCCGCTCCCACCACCATACTACGGAAGCGCCTTGTCAAGTGCTGAATGTTTAGACATTCTGAAGAACTCTGGGAATTTTAAGGTGAGAAACATAAAATTAAATTATTCAAGGAAAATGTCTGATATAGGAAAGATAAATCTTGAAAAAATCAGGGGTTTCTTGAGAGGTAAAAAAGAAATAAAAAAACTGCTTAAAAAATTTCATCCTGAATTAATTTATTTTGTTCCCGCAACAGACGGTCTTGGTTTGATAAGAGATTACCTATTCTTCAGAGATATAAAAAAAATCGACAACAAGCAAAAAATTGTATTACACATAAGATCTAGAATACCAAAAGAAAATTGGAGAAAAAGATTGTTCAAGAGAATATATACTGAGATATTTGGCTTCTCCAACACTTACGTTATTGTTTTGGGTGAAGAGCTCATAGCAGATTTAAACAATTTGGTTCCTAGGAAACGGATATTTATATTACCTAATGCCATAAAAAATGAGATTGGGGAAAAAGAGTTGAAAGAAATAATAAAGAAGAGAGCCAAAGAAAGTGTGGTAAATATCTTATTTCTCTCAAATATGGACAAAACAAAAGGTTGGCCTAAGCTACTGCAGGCATGTAAGATTTTAAATGAAAAAGGTATTGAGTTTAGATGTTTTTTCGCAGGCGCATGGGTTAACGAGCAAGATAAAAAATATTTCTTTGAATTTGTAAGAAAAAATAATTTAGAAAAAAAGATTGTCTATATTGGTCCGGTAGGACAAAATGAAAAAAAGAGATTGCTAGAGAAAACACATATCCTTGTTTTTCCAACAGAATACAAACTTGAAACTTTTGGAAGAGTAAATATAGAAGCGATGATGTTTGCAATTCCAGTCATTGCTAACGCAATTGCGACTATTCCATCAATAGTCAAGGATAAAAAAACAGGATTTCTGCTTGAAAAGAATACGCCGGAAGAAATAGCTGAAAAAATAGAGATTTTGGCCAAAAACAGAAAACTTGCAGAAAGGATGGGAATTGAGGGGAGAAAGAGATTCTTGAAAAATTTTGAAATTGAAAAATATAAAAGAGAGTTCATAAAAATACTAAGAAAAATTTAATCTCTCATCCAGTATTCATACCATTTATACAAAATAAACAATCTTATTTTATAAGTATTAGAAACGAAATCTGTATTATTCAATATTCTCCTAGCATAGAATCGCCTCCAATTATCATCAATGATCCCTCTGCTATTAAGCATCATAACTGCTCTTTCCAAAAAATCTTTATATGTTCTTTTGCGTATCCAATCATTGACAGGCGGCGTAAACCCCATTTTTTTTCTGCTTACTAGTTTTGATGGGAAATGATCTTTCAAAATTGTGCGAAATAGGATTTTATCTCTGAAAATAGAACATTTCCATTCTGACGGAATCTTCATAGATAACTCTACAAGCCTATAATCTAAAAAAGGACATCTTACCTCTAATGAGTGAGCCATCGATGCACGATCAACCTTCGCAAGATAATTATCTGACAAAGTATAAAAGAGAATATCCATAATCCGTACAGCTTCCTGTAAGTTGCCTCTCGATTTTTTAAGGCATTCGTTAAGATTTTGTTTTAATAATCGTTTAGCTATCTCTGGCTTATAAAAATTGGTTCTTGCCTCAGAGTAAAATTCGTTTTTTTGCATTAAACTAAGTCTTATACCTTCCTTCAGTCTTCCCCTTGCTATTTTTACTAATATTTTCCTTAACCCTGTTGGAATTTTTCTGAGCAAAGTTAATTGTTCTGCAATTCTGTATCTTGGATAGCCACCAAAAACTTCGTCTCCGCCATCTCCGCTTAAAGAAACAACCAAGCTTTGCCTCGCAAACTTTGAGAGAAACATTGTAGGAAACATAGAAGTGTCGGCAAGGGGCTCATCAAAAAAATAGAAGATATTGGTATTGATGTTTTGAAAATCTGCCTCTTTGAAGTATTTGTGGTGGTTTTTAATACCAAGTTGTCTCTTGATTAAGTTTATATAATTGGTCTCATCATACTTTCCTTCAAACCCTATAGAATAAGTATTAATATGTTTTCTGGGAACAAGCTTGGTCATCTGATATACAATTTCAGAAGAATCGAGGCCCCCGGACAAAAAAGCACCGAGAGGCACATCAGCAATTAGCCTTATCCTAACAGAGTCCTCAATAAGTCTAGTAATCTCTTTTATAAGAAATTTTTTATTATAAATAGGTTCGTAATGTGGAAGTTTGTAATATTTGTACCTCTTGAGTTTATTTTCTTTCAGATCGAGAATCATGTTTTCTCCTGCCCCAAGTTTGTTTATTCCTTCATAAACAGTCCATGGTGCGGGAATAAATCCCAAAGAAAGGTATAAGTTTATTCCCTCCTTGCTTATCCTTTTTTTGATTTTGTGTTTAAGAAGTGGTTTCAGCTCTGAGCTGAAGACAAATTTTTTTGATTTTCGGTCGAAAAAGTAGTAAAGCGGTTTTTTGCCAAACCGGTCCCTGCTTAAAAATAAAAGGTTTTTATTCCGGTCATAAATGCAAAAAGCCCACATCCCATTGAATCTCTTAACACAATCGAAACCCCACTCTATATAGCTCGCCAGGATAACCTCTGTATCGGAATTTGTATTGAATCTGTATCCTTTATCCATCAATTCTTTCTTGAGTTCCTTGAAGTTATAGACCTCACCGTTGTAAGTAATGATAGCTTCCTTTCCGTCACGAGTGTAATGCATCGGTTGCTTAGCTCTCTCACTTATATCAATAACTGCAAGTCTTCGATGACCGAGCGAGACATTTTTATCCATGAAGATTCCCTCATCATCGGGCCCTCTATGTTTCAGGGTATCATTCATGGCCTTAACCAATTCCTCGTCAGGCCAGTTAAATCCATTTATGCCACACATTTTTCTATTATCTGTAGAATCTTTCTTGCAGCATCCCCTTTTCCAAAAGGATTCTTCCAATCTGTTTTTTTATTAATCATTAAATCTACGCTTCTAGCAATCCTTTTAGGATCTGTTCCGGCTAAAATATTTGAGCCAACCTTTAATGTTTCAGGTCTTTCTGTATTTTCTCTTAAAGTTACGCATGGTCTTTTTAACACACAAGTTTCTTCTTGTACCCCCCCAGAATCCGTTAGAACTAGTTTTGCATTAGCTTCCAGTTGTAGAAACTCCAAAAAACTTACAGGCTCAATAAAATTAACACCTCTTGGAAGATTTAGGTTAAATTTTTCTATATTTTGTTTTGTTCTTGGATGGATTGGAAATATAACTGGCAAATTATATTTTTTATATACCAGCTCTAATCCTTTTAAAATTCCAGATAATCGCTCTTTAAAATCAACATTCTCTTCTCGATGTGCTGTGGCAAGAAAATACCCGTTTTTCTTTAAATTCATTTTTTTGAGTATGTTCATTTTTTTGTTAGCAATTTTTAAGTTTTGATAAACAGCGTCTACTATGGTATTGCCAGTCAAAAAAATTTTTTTCTTTTCAATACCCTCCTTCAGCAAATTTTTTTTTGCTTCTTTTGTAGGAACAAAAAGAAGATCAGAGCAATGATCTGTTAAAATCCTATTTATCTCTTCAGGCATTTTTCTATCATGGCTTCTTAAACCAGCCTCAACATGACCTACTTTGATATGTAACTTACAAGAAGACAAAGCACCTGCAAGAACAGTGTTTGTGTCGCCCTCAACTAACACTATATCCGGTTGCTCATTAATCAAAATTTTTTCAATATTTATCATCATTCTTCCTACTTGCTCGGCATGGGTCCCTGAGCCGATTCTTAGATTATATGATGGTTTTGGCAATTCCAATTCTTGAAAGAAAATTTCGTCTAAGTTGTAGGAATAATGTTGACCGGTATGCAAAATAAAATAGGTAACTTTTGATGATTTACTACATATTCTAATTATTGGAGACATTTTTATTATTTCTGGTCTGGTTCCTAGAATTATTGCAATTTTCATTTTTTCTTATTTTTTATTTGTCGATATAATTTTCGTAGCGCTCCTTTTAACCCAAGGTATTCTAAAATAATTAATAATTTTATTTTTAATTTTTCAAATGCTGGCATCCAACTTTCGTTATGGTAATGGATCGCATAAGTTTCTTTTTTAATAAGTGGTTTGTGGTTATGGTATTTTAGTTTTGGTGTAAAGAAGTCTCTCGGATAATAGACAAAGTTGTCTATTTCTTGATAAGAGTTATCGAGTCTAAAATTTGGAAATTTTTTAAGGGTCATCTCGGTTATAATATATACGTTAGCCTTCAGGTCCAACGACCCGTCATCTTTTATGAATCTTCTCCTTTTATAATAAGACAAAAGATATTTTATATAAGGATTCCCTTTCTTAGCTCCCATAACTGCTGCAGGTATTTTAAACTCCCCCTCCTTTATCTCAGAAAAACCAGAGAACCCGTCATGGATTAAAAAGCGATCAAGAGGTTTAATTAGTTCTACGTCCGCATCAAGATACACCCCTCCGTATTTATACAGTGCCCATAGCCTTACATAATCTGAAACAAAAGCCCACTTTTTGCATTTGTAAGCCTCCTGAACATATATTGGTGCAGAAGAAAGATCAAAAGTGTGTTCATTCCATTCTATAATTTTGTAATCTGGGCAATACTTCTTCCATGAATTTATGCAATGTAACACTCTTTTGTTTTTTTTGTTCTTTCCAAACCAACAATAATGAATGATTTTTGGGATTTTGCGGGCTTTCATAAAAGAGTGTCACCTTTTTTCTTTTTAATTCTTTCTCCTATAAATTCCAGAAAAGGTTATATTTTCTTTTTTTAGAGCCAAGAATTTCTTAGTATGGCGTATGGATTTAGAAGATTTTTCAAAGACCTCCGCACTTTTTGAATAATCTTCCTTCATTATTCCTAAGAGTAAAATTTTTGGTCTTTTAGTCATTGAAAATGTTTAAATAAAGTATATTAATAAAGTTTTGTTATGAAAAACGTAGAAAAAATAATAAAAAAGATAATAAAAAGATTTATTGAAGATGTAAAAAGATGTTTTCATAAAGATTGCATCTTTTCTATAAAGCATAACAAGATAAAAATTTCATTTTTCTTACCCAATCGATACGACCACATACAGCAACAAATAATCGTGAAAAACAAATTTTATGAAAATAACTTTCTAGAAAAAGTAAGGAAATATGTTCCAAAAAATTCGGTGATTATTGATGTCGGAGCCAATATAGGGAATCACACTATCTATTTCGGAAGAATACTCCAAGCAAGAAAAATTTATGCCTTTGAACCACAAAAAGAGGTATTCAAAATCCTGAAAAGAAACATAGAGCTAAATAATCTAACTAAAATTGTTGTAGCTTTTAATCTTGCTCTGGGCAGCAAAGATGGTTATGGCGATTTTAAAAAGGAAAGTTTGGATGAATATAATCTTGGATGTGCCTCTATCCGGGAAAATACAAAAGGTAAGGTCAAGATTAGAAGATTAGATTCAATTGGGATTAAAGATAAAATTAACCTTATAAAAATAGATGTGGAGGGACATGAACTACAAGTATTGCTTGGCTCAAAAAATACTATAAAAAATAATAAGCCTTAATTTGGATAGAGATTGCAAAAAACCATAGGAAAATAACTAACTTTTTAGAAGAAATAGGCTATACGATGATAGAAAAATTAGATAGAAAAAATTACATATTCGTACCAAAAATCAATAAAAATCATTGAAAGGTCGAAAAATATGCTCATGAAGATTAATTATGAAAAATTAGTTATCTTTTTAAATATTAAACCATAAATTTTCTTGCCCATGAAAAAATATAAACTTTGCATTCTAGACACGCACCCAGTCACTTATAGAATTCCTTTATATAAAAAATTAAATAATCATCCAAAAATAGACCTAACAGTATATTTTTGTTCCGACTACAGTCTTAGACCTCAAAAAGAAGAATTCGGAAAAATAAAATGGCTTGACAAAGTGGAAGGATTCAAATACAAGTTTCTGAAAAATTATTATATATTCAAAGAAAAAACTCCTCCAGCTGGTTTATGGAATTTTGGTATAATCAAAGAATTTATTCAAAATAGGTATGATGCAGTTATAATTTATGGTTATCGTTCCCTTACCAGTATAATTGCTATGCTCATATGCAAGATACTAAAAATCCCAGTAATATTCCGGGATGAGATACATTTTATAAGCTATCGAAACCCTTTGATTAAAGAGATAAAAAAAATATTCTTGAAATTAATATTCAAAATTCCATCTGCCTTTTTTTATAGCTATACACTGAGTAAGAAATTTTATCTGAATATGGGGCTGCCCGAAGAAAGACTATTTTTCCATCCATGTGCGGTGAATAACGAATTATTTCAAAAATTGGCCCGAGAAGATAAGAAAAAAAAGGCTGTAATAAAAAAAGCCATCGGCATTCCAAAAAATTCAAAAATTATTCTCTATGTTGGAAGGTTCAATAGGGTAAAGAGAGTATTGGATATTGTACTTGCGTACGAGAAAATAACTAGGAAAGATCGCCCATATCTGCTTCTTATAGGGGGGGGAGAACTAGAAGAAAAAATAAAAAAAAGGGTTTCAGAGAAAAAATTGGATAAAATAAAAATTATAAATTTTGTAAAAAGAGAGGAACTTCATAACTACTACGCTATAGCAGACTTGTTTGTAATTGCATCAGAATCTGACCGCAGTCCAAAAGTTCTTAACGAAGCAATGAATTTCTCATTACCAGTCATTGTTTCTGACAGGGTCGGCACCTCTAGGGATTTAGTGAAGCATGGAAAGAATGGTTTTATTTTCAGATGTGGCAATATAGGTGAATTTGCAAAGTATATTGAGATTGTTCTTAAAAATAAAAGATTGAGGGAAAAGATGGGGAGAGAATCTCTCAAAATTGTCTCAAAATGGAATTTCGATAAAGATGTTGAGGCGACTATTATGGCTTTGAGATACGTATGCAAAAAATGAGAAGAATATTAAACAAAAAAACGGAAATAGCAAGGGTTTTTCCTAGAAGGATGAATTGTCACTATTTTTTTGGTTACTACGGAATATCTCCATGGAGCCAGGATGAAAGATATTTGTTAGGTATGAGAGTAAATTTCATAAACAGACATCCTACTATAGAAGATAAAGCAGATATTTTACTCAAAGACAATGAAAATAATGAAATCGAAAAAATAGGAGAAACAAATACCTGGTGTTGGCAACAAGGGTGTATGTTACAATGGTTGGGGCCTGACTTCAATTCTAACATAATCTACAATGATATGAAGGAGGGGCGTTTCGTCTCTGTAATCAAGAATATAAAATCCGGAAAAGAAAAGATTATTGATTTCCCAGTATATGCTATCAGCTCTGATGGCAAAACAGCACTAACTCTAAACTTTTCACGATTAAACGAAACACGCAAAGGATATGGATACACTAGAGCTAAAGCCAAAAAACATCAAAAAAAATACCCAGACAATGATGGAATATACCTAATAGATCTCAAAAAAAATAAAGCGAAATTAATCGTTTCATTGCTAGATCTGTATAATTTTGAGACTGTGCCATCTATGAAAAGAGGAATACACTGGGTAGATCACATTAGCATTTCACCAGACGGAAAGAGGGCATGTTTTTTTCATAGGTGGTATATAAACAAAGAATTATTTCATACTCGGTTGTTTACAATAGACCTTAACGGAAAAGATATTTTCATGTTTCCAGATTCCGGATTTTATTCCCATATTTCCTGGAAAAACAATAAAGAACTCTTTGGATTTTGTAGTCTATCCAGGAAATTAAATAAAATAAGGGGATACAGCAATAAATCATATCTTATAAAACTGTTTTCTCTATATAGAAAAATCATACCAAGATCTATCAGAAAACAATTACTGCCTACAGGTTATTTCATTCTGAAAGACAAGACTGAAGAGTATGTAAAAATAAATATATGCAAAGAAGATGGCCATGGTAGTTGGTTCAAAGATAAATATATTATAACAGACACATATCCAGACAATAAACATTTTCAAAAATTAGTTTTTTACAATCCAACAACAAACAAAAAAATTTTGGTTGGCAAATTTTATGCCATCCCAGACATAAGGTATATCGGGCAAAAAAATAAAAGCCTATTTGAAAAAAGTGGCATTAGATGTGATCTACATCCGCGGTGGGACAGAAAAGGAGAAAAAATATGCATAGATTCTGTTTGTGAAGGTGAAAGGAATATGTATGTAATTCATATCAAAGAACTATTATGAATGTGTGGAGACGTTTTTATCCTTTTCATTTTTTAATTCCAAACTTGAGAATATTTATTTTTTTGAAGTCTTTTTATTATGTTTTTTTGCCATTATATATGCACCAAAAAATCTTGAAAATCTGGCTGGGAGTTCAGACCTTCCTAAGAATATGTCAAGATCAACCAATAAATCCAAAAATTTTATTCTTAATTTATAGCTAAAGAGACCTATAAACTTAGATATCGCGTTTATTATTTTTGAAAAAGATATCAAATTCCCTCTGTAGATAATTTTTTCGATCTTAAAACCCTCAGATTCCAAAAGTCTTTTTATTGTTTTTGGCGTATATACTCTTACATGATAGTCTGCAAAATCATTGAAAAAGGACACTGTAATTATTAGATAATCATCTTCTCTAAGAACTTCTCTAGCATTCTGAAGTGCTTTAAAGTCTTTGAAAAGATGTTCAAGAACTTCTGCAATTAGCACTACATCAAATTTCTTTTTCAAGGAAAAGTTTTCATCAGTAATATCTGCTATTATTGTACAAGGCAATCCGTTATCTACTATATCTATATTTGTAACATTTTTTCCTTTCTTTTTTAAATAAAAATAATCCCTTCCCCAAAAAGAACCAACATTCAGAATTTCTTTTTTTGATCCCACAAGTGTAGATATTATTTTTGCAGCCTCATATTCCTTAAAACTTAGAATCTTTTCATCCAATCTTTCCTCTTCCATTTTTCACCACTCTTTCATAAGCTTTAACCAAATTCTCTCCGTATTTCTCCCATGAATAATTTTCAACTAATCTCCTCGCGGCCATTCCCATTTTTTCTCTTTTGTCGGGATTGTTATAAAAATATAAAATTTTTTCTTTTAACATATCAACATTCCTTATTGGGATTACAAAACCCTCTTTTTTGTCACGTATTATGCTACCTGAATTAAAAGTTACAATTAAAGGTAAGCCGGCAGCCATAGCCTCGTAAGTTACTAAAGCTGATCCTTCCTCAATAGAAGGGAAAACAAAAACATCTGATATTTCGTAGTATTTCTTAGGGTTTGTAAAACCAACAAATTTTATTGTAGAGTTAGCTTTATATTTCTCAACTATCTTTTTTGCATCGGGCCAGATTCTGCCAATAATAAGAAGTTCGGCATTTTTTAATTTTAGCTCATCCCATGCTTGGAGTAAATATTGAATACCCTTCCTCAGTTGAATGCTACCAACAAAAATTGCTCTGAACGTGTCGTCTTTTTTTCTTTTTTTAGGATTATAATTTTCATAATCAACACCAAAAGGGATTTTGATTAACTTTTCTTTTGGCACATTATTCTCGATAAAAGATTGATAAGCAAAATCCGAAGGAACAAGAATATAATCAGCAAACTCTAATTCTTCCAATGCACTCTTAAGCCGAGTTTTTGTAAAAGGTAAAAAGTTAATGCCGTATCTAGCATATTCTTCCTTAAGCAAGTTATGTTGTGTTAGTGGATGTGAAGAAGCATTTTCTACAATAACGATCGCGCCAAGTTTTTTGGCTTTTTTAGCCGCTTTTTTTGAGTGCCCCCTCCATCCATGAAAAATATCGCATTTTTCTATATACTTTAAACTCAGAGTATCATATAAACGATCCAAAAAAACATAAGGATTAAAACTTTGTACCACATATCTCTGGACCGCTTTAAGAGGATACCACACCGAATATTTCAATAATCTAAAATGTATTATTTTTTCTCTTGGTATCTCTGTTTTTTTATAGTCGAGACAGATCAGCCTATACAAATGGCCTGCCTTGTATATGCCAGAGACCGCTCTGTATGCTGTGTTTCCGATCCCTGTTCCGCCGAATGTTGAGCCTACAGAATAAATCACCCTCATTCTATGCTAAGATTTTTCTTTTTAATTTTCTTGAATAGTAAATCTCTCCAATCTTTGAAACAAAAGCCAAAGCGAGTGTTAAGTAGATAAATTTCAAAAAATCGAAAAAGTTGACTTCCTTATTCAAAAATTTTCTCTTAGCTATTTTGAAATTGCGCCACTGCTTAAAAATTCTCGAAGGAGCATAAACCTTTTCAACACTGTCATTATCCTTTATTCTATGAATCACCGCACCAGACATTCTCTTAAACTTTAATTTTAGGATAGAAATAAAATTCTCCGATCTCAAATGTTCTCCAATTATGCTAGGATCTTTGATAACAATAAATCCATAATCAACGACTCTTCTCGTCAGATCTATATCCTCTCCTGCCGCAAGAGGAAAATTTTCATCAAATCCTCCAAGTTTAATTAACACATTTTTCCTATAACTGCAGAGAGCGGTGGCAATCCCTCTTTTTAGTTTACGATTCACTTTGATTAAATACAAGAACTCATCTATGCTTCGCGCAATGTAATAAAGATCTGGCCAACTGAGTTTTTTGGGAATGACCTTGCCACCAACCCCGGCGACCTTCTTGTTCCTGTACCATTTTAAGCTCTTTTTGATAAAATCTTTTGGCACCAATACATCATCATCCACAAAAAAAATTATTTCTCCCTTGGCTTTTTTTATCCCAAGATTTCTTGCTTTTGCAGGTCCAGAGTTATTCTGCCTATGATACTTAATTAATCTTCCATATTTATGAGAAATATTCTTCATAAACTCAAAGGTTCCGTCTGTAGAACCATCATCGATAACAATTATTTCATATTTGTCTTTGGGATAGTCTACAGAGAGAAGAGAATAAAGACATTTTTTTAGATCTTCCTTTCTATTATAAGTTGGCACAATCACGGAAACAAACTTTTCTTCCATTGAAATTTTGGGGTGTATAGATTTATTAATATTATGGTAACTTGCCCAAAAAATTTTAAACTCATAAGAAATGCATGTTCATTATGAAAAAAAGAAAGATAAGGGTATATATGCAGTATCCATGGATACGTCCTGATAGTTCTTATTATAAGAACATAGTTGAATACCCTGCGGATTTGGTAGAATATGTAAATTATAAAAAACAAAAGAAAGTGGAAGTAATTGGTTCTTCTAAAAAATTCGAAATTATAAGAATAATAAAAAACATTATCAGAAAATTCTTAGAAATCTTAAGAATCCCAAATTTAACATACACGGTTCATGCAGAAAAGGCAGATTTGATCCATTGTGCACACTGTCTCAGCTTAAATAGAAAACCATGGGTAGTAGATACAGAAGTATATCATAGGGTTGCCGCAACAGGAAAGATCGCATACTCCAAGCTTGGCAAATGGATCATCAAAAAGATGTTAGAAAGCCCATACTGCAAAAAAATTATTTGTTGGACTGAAGATTGCAAAAAAACATTTGAAGAGGCCTTTCCAGGAAATAAAAAAATACTCGACAAAATTGAAATTTTACACTTCGCTCTTCCATTGCCCAAGATCAAAAAAATCAAACATAAGGGGCTAAGAATCTTGTTTGTGGCAAGATGGTTTGACGCTAAGGGAGGAAGACAAACTCTCGAGGTTTTTGACAGGCTTTCTAAGAAATATCCTCAACTAGAGTTCTGGTTTATATGCCCAACGCCAGAAAAGTTCAAGAAAAAATACGGTAAAAATCCCAAAATAAAAATAATGGACCTTGTACCTCAAGAAAAACTTTTCAGAGAGATTTATCCTGCATGCGATATTTTCTTTTATCCTGGCTTCGGAGATTCTTATGGTTTTGCTGTTCCAGAAGCAATGTCCTTTGGCTTACCAATTGTCACAACAAACACATTTGCAAAAAGAGAAATTGTAGGAAAAGCCGGCTTTTTAGTTGAGTTACCAAAAGATTGGAAAGGATACAAAGATATGAACGAAAAACTGTTGAATGACTTGATGGAAAAAACAGAAATTTTAATCAAAAATAAGGAGTTGAGAAAAAAGATGGGGGAAAAAGGAAGAAAAAGAGTACAAAATGGTTTATTTTCTATTAAAAGAAGAAATGAAAAACTCAGAAGAATATATGAAGAAGCATTAAAGGATATAGGATAAAACAAGAAATGCAATCTCTGAATTATTGTTTAACAAACTCTTATCCTACTAACTAGCACCAAATAAAATACTCTAGACAAAATAGTTGCGGTGGCTGCGCCAAACAAAGCAGCAAACTCGCTAATTTTTACAAACGTAATTATAAGAACAAAGTTGAGCACAACATTCGCTATTGCTGAATAGAATGTTGCCCTAGCAGTAATCTCTGGTTTTCCAGCTGAATTGATGAAAGTTGTGTAAAGAGAAGAATAAACATTGATTATAATTAAAACAGAAATGAAAGACAAAAGTGGTGCTGCCAGCATGTATGCGTTGCCATATGAAATCATAACAGCAACCTTAGACAGTAAGGCTAGGCCAAGTGCGGCAAGAACTACTAAAGGTGCAACCAGTTTAGAGATTTTCTTCACTGTGATTTGCATCTTTTGTTTTTCAAGCCGGCTCAAAACTGGAAAAAGTGCGCCAGAAAATGAAAAGAAAACAGCTGCAGTGTTAAGTAAAGTGAAGGCAGCACGGTAGTAACCAAGCATCTCACCTGAAACAAACCGCCCAAGCATTATCATGTCTATGTAGCTAAAGAAAAGAAAAGATAAACTTGTGGCGGTAAGGAAAATAATATAGCGATAAACTTCCCGTCTTTCAGTTTCTGTTAATTTGACTTTATTATAAGTAAAGAGAGTGCTCTTTACAACCTTAGAAGTCGCAATTGATAAACTAACAATAACCGAAAAAATCAAGATGGGAAAAACAAACAGACTTCTCGTTCTCGGCCCGATATTGTTGAGAAGCACAAATAAAACCGTAAATGCTAAGACCACACGGCTAAGCTCAAAGCCAGCAGAAGCAATAGTCTTCCATTTAAAATTATTGAGAGAAGTAAGTAAAGAACCCAAAAAACTATTAAGCGACATAAAAATCAGGTAAATAGCACCAAAAACAAGCAAGGGGAGTATAGCTGGTTTAGAAAAAAACTTTGTAAGCGGTACAGCAAGAACAATCATGAGCAAAAATGCAAAAGCTACGAGAAAAAACTTCATTCTTTGTAGATATACACGATAAGCTGCTGCTTTTTTCTTATCGCCACGACCGAGTTCACGCGAAATGAATCGAACAGCAGTCCCGCCAATACCCAAATCAGCAAAAATGGCAAAAGCCATAACTACGGAAAGCGCAAGGCTATATAGGCCGAAGTATTCTGGTGTTAAGCTACGGGCAAGAATTATGGTGAATAGAAATGCGCAAATTCTTGATATAATCGTTGCAGTCAAATCATAAGAATAATTCTTCACAACCTGCTTCAGAATTGGCCTTCCTTTCAGCTCTGAAAGAACTTTAGTCACGATGCGCATGGGATTTTGTATTTTCTTGCATTTATTAATTTTATTAACTTCACATTACTCTCATGATCCTTGCGCTCAGTGAGAACAAGTAGATGGTAGTGCTATAAATCCTATGTTCTGCTATTGCCGCGATTATATCTGTCGCTATATGAAACAACATGCCGGCAAAAATATAAATGAGAGCTAAGGAAAAAATTGAATTAGGATAATGATATGAAAACCATAAGATGAAAATAGAAAAAACTATTATGAACTCAACCGTGTGGAAAATGCAGAGCACATAATTCTTTGGCTTTTTCTTGCGTTCGCTTGCTAGAATCTTGCTAAAATGATGAAATGCCCGCTTAAGGTTGAAATTATGGTATTGCCAAACATAGATGAGATAGTGGTCTACATCAATAAGCAAGTTTGCTAGAAAGAAAGCAAGCAATCCAAGCAAGGAAACCGAGATACCGATAAGAAAAGCAAAGAAGTAAAATAAAAAAATAGCTAAGAAGCCAGCAAAAGCATGTTTCTGTGGTAGCATCTTATCTCATTCCAGGTCTCTTCTTATACTATTCCTGCTTCATAAGCCTAACTATATCTGCAAATGCTGGTCTCGTGATCAGCACGCCAGCACTAATACCGATTATTGTGGTAACAGCAAAGCCCTTGAGCAGGCCAGCACCGGCCCAATAAAGAGGCAACAAGGCAACGACAGAAGTGAAGTATGCTGAAACTATGATAAAGAGAGCACGTTTGAGCCTTTCTTTCAGGCTGAGCTCTCTTGCTTCTGACTCATCAAGAATAACTATCTGCTGGTCCACGCCTGTACCGATGGTTGCAAGTATTCCTGCGATGCTTGGCAAATCCAAGTTCCATTTTATTGCCGCAGCAACACCGAGAATAATCATAACTTCAGAAAGGCTTGTAAGCATCAATGCTGCAGCTGGTTTCAGTCTGCGGTAACGTGCAAAAACCACAAGAAACACCGCAAAAATTGCACCGAAAATAGCGAGAAAGATGTAACGCATAAAGTTCTTGCCAAGTAGCGGTGAAACTGTATCGAGCTTAACAATCTCAAGCTTGTAAGGTAAACTTCCTGTAATCAAAATGGTCTGTAGTCTTTTCATCTCTTTCATTGCCTGCTCATAAGCTTCTTGTCTTGTCTTGCCAATTCCACTTCCTTGTATCTGAATTTGTGTGGTTTCGCGACCCTTGAGGTCAGCACTTATCAACAATGAATCTACTAGCTTGTCATCGAGGTAGAGATCAAGCTTTTTGTCGAGATAGCGACCGCCTGCGGTCATATTTACTGAAAGTTTCGAAGTTATGTTTGCATGCCTCTTTGCTGCCTCTCCACTTAGATAGATAACAAAACGGAACTTACAAGCATAGCCACCCTGTATGGCATTACATCCGACAATACCTGCACAGCTTGGATCGTTCCTGCACACACTTGTGATGTCATGCTTACCACCAACAAAAACAGTTTCATTGCCAATCTTTGCCTCAAACTTTCCTTGCTTGCCTATCAAGTCACGAAGCTCAGCTGGTGTTGCCCCGGCAATCTCGACAAGCACATAGCCATTGCCACCCAAGTCAAATACAGGCCTTATCTTGACATCACTCAAACCATAGACGTTGAGCCTGTTACTCATAACCGCTATCAGATCATTAAGTTCTTGAGAGCTAAGTCTTTTTTCAGGCATTATCAATGCACGGGCTCCGCCTTCCAGGTCAAGGCCAAGACGTAAGTTACTTTTTGGCAAATCCACCACTGTTATTTCTGGTGGTCTCTCTGTAAGAAAGAGATATGTTCCCTTATTCGTTTTTAGTTCTATTCTTTGCTTCTCGCTTGCGTTGAGAAGATAGCCTACCGCTTGGCTATAGTCATCCACGTCCACAACCTTCTTCCCGTTAACCTCAAGGATAATTTCGCCAGGACTTAGGCCTTGCAAATATGCTGTCGAATTTTTCTCGATGCTCTTGATAACAACACCCTTTGCGAATGGCCTTGGCCATATGGCAAGTAAGGCTAACATCAGTGCAAACAATAACAGCCAGATCCTGAAAGTTATCTTTGCCATTTTAGTCAAGCTTGTGTCTTTCGCAGTACCATCTCAACAATCCAGCATTTGTTAGCCATGTATTAATCAAGTCAAAGCTCAAGCCGAGAGCAAGGACTGTAAATATCTGTCTAAGCACGTTTGAAAAATGTGAAGTTATAAGCAAGGCCACAATAATAGCTGCAATCGAAGTGAGTGTCATTGTTATTCCTGTCTTGAATGCTGAAAGCAAACGTGTATCTATGCTCCCATGTTTTTCGCGAAGCACGCGTGTTGTCAGCAAGATATCTGTATCAACGCTGTAGCCGATAAGCATGAGAAAAGCTACAATTCCAGCCGTAGAGATCTTCATACCAAGCAAATTAACTGCTGCCAATGTCATGAGCATGTCAAGCATGGCAGAGAGCACAACAGCAAGACTTGGTGCAGGGGAGCGAAAAATTATGAAGACAACAGAAGCCATAAGCAAGAAAGCTATGATCAAGGCTATACGCAGTTGCTTATAAAAACTTTCACTCAATGCCGAGCCAGTAAATTCTATGCTGCTGTTCTCATCATCAAGAACATAACCAAGGTATTCTTCGAGCAATGCCTTAAGCTTTTCAGCATCCATATTGGCTTCGACAACAAAAGCTATCTGCTTGCCAGTTCGCAAGTCTGAAATTTCCCGCAGCGAGAAATCCTCAACCCGCTTGCGTAGCCAAGAACTAAGCTTTTTTATGTCCGTTACGTTATAAACAGTGATTGATGTGCCGCCAGTAAGGGTTATGTCTTTCCTTATGAAACTATTGGTTTGTTTGTAAAAATTAATGAGAACAATAGCGGAAAGCAGAGCGAGGGCTAGGGGCACAAGCAACAGCAATTTGTAATACCGAGAGTGCCAAGTTTTCATGTTTCATTACAGTTTGGGTGCTTTTTAAGGCTAACGTTGATCTCAACATATGGGATAAATAAGTTTTCCAAAGGCTCACCAATCACTTTCTGAAAAAAATTAGTTGAGGAATAAAAATGCGCCGGCCGGGATTCGAACCCGGGCCATCGGCTTGGAAGGCCGATATACTAGCCACTATACTACCGGCGCACAGATTTCCTCTGGCTTAATGATTTAATAAATCTTACTAATCTAAGACATGAAAAGAAGCGCCCCCGGCAGGACTCGAACCTGCAACCTACAGCTTAGGAGGCTGTCGCTCTATCCTGTTGAGCTACGGGGGCTTACTATTAGAGGTTTTGTGTTTTAAAGAATTTTTGCTCCCTAGCCTAGTCATGCTCATCGTGGTGTGGCTCTTCACGCAGAATATTTTTCAATAGCCATATGAACCTAGAAACGAAATTCTTTTCCTCCTTCTTCACAGGCGGCAAGAGATAAACGACATCTAAGCCATAAGCTTGTGCCGTCTTTGCCTGCACAAGATCACATGTAACGAGTGTTGCATTAAGTTCTTTTGCCAGCTCAACAATAGCAGCATCAACCTCGCCAGATTTCGCAAGTTTTATCTGCATCTCGCTCGGCCTCTTTCCCCTGAAGTATAGCTTTATGTTGTATTTGTTTTTTATCTTATGTAGCTTTGCTATTTCTTCTAAACCACGGAAGCCCTCCTCCTTTCCCTTATTAGCAAGATGAATTAGCTCTGACATAACTGTATTTGGAATTACTATCTTGCCACACAGACCCTTCTCCAAAAGCTTAGGAAAAAAACCATGAATTATTACTGAGGTATCGGCAACATAAATTGTCGGTTTCTTGCTGAATTTACTGCTTAACGTCCGTCTTGCTTTTTTCTTCACTATTTGTGACTGCGATTCTCTTTTGTGAAACATTTTCTAAAGTGCGGGGGGTAGGATTCGAACCTACGCAGGCACTAAGCCACACGGTCCTTAGCCGTGCCCGTTTGTCCACTCCGGCACCCCCGCACAATTTTGTGCAGGTAAACCAGATTTAAAAAACTTGTGAGAAAAACTTAGCAAGGCAGAAACCAATAAGATAAAGAATTAAAAGGCAGTACGAGTCAGTGCGAGCCTCCGAAGAGGCTCAAAAGGCAAGCCGAAGCTTGCCGAAACACTGATTCCTCCTGCCTCGATTTATTTAATAAATTGATATTTATAAAGTTTTCGGTTAAATGAAAGAAAGGGCATGAGGAAATACTAAAGTAAGAAAATAAGCGAAAAGGCCTGTTAAAAATGGTACAAGCAAGTTGTCATCAATTCCAACAGCAAAGAGTTCCACGAGAGAAGAGAACAAAGCAAGCAAAAAAGAGAAGAAAAAACTTTCTGCAAAAAAGGAAATTAAGACAAAACACACAAAGAAACTAGTCAGGAAGCCTTCAAGTGTTTTATCAAGGAAAATCTTTCTTTTTCCATAATATCTGCCAACAATCGTAGCTACAGTGTCTCCAAAGATCACACAAAGAGAAGCAATCAAACCTATGATAAATGGAAAAAGTTTCAATGCCAAAACAATACCAACAAATAGGAAAAACTCACCACCCAGCTGCTTAGCTTCGTCTCTTTCCCACAAACGCCAAAAAAATGGTATCTTCATATGGAAAACAAGCCTCGCATATTCTACTATAACAGCAAGAAGCAAGACAGAAATCAAAAATAGATTCCTGTATGCTTGGGGTAACAAAACATAAGCCACGAGGATAAATACAGAAAGCAGATGAAAAACCTTTCTTATTAGCAAATATTTGTCTCTTAACATTTTTCGAACTTATGTTGAGACAAAAATAAAATTTAAATATTTACCTGCCCAGCCAAGTTTATGCTCAAAAGATATATTGCATATCTAATTAGATGGCAACTATCCACACCTATTCTTGCTCCTGTCTTGACAGTTTTGTTCTGGATGAACAAATGGGTGGCTGCAGCAATAGCAAATCTTATCGGTGGCCTAATCTTCTTCTGGGTCGATCGCTTTATATTTTCGAGCGAGAAACTTGGACCCATATGGGAAGTAAAAGACAATGTAAGATGTGCAGACTGTGGTAAGATTGCACGCGGTTATAGGCTTGTCAAGGCTGTAAATTATGACAGAACAAAAGATCCAAGCCCTGAGTTCCGCTGCGAAAAGTGTTCGAAGAGAAAGACTGAAGAGCTAAGGAAAAGGGGTGTAAAAGTCTAAGAAGAAATAAAGAATGAGAAGGAAAAATTTTTAAATAAGAACAATGCCTTTCTTTTGAAGACGGCCATAGCAGCCGGGAAACACCCGTTCCCATTCCGAACACGGAAGTTAAGCCGGCTGCGTTCCTGGTTTTAGTTTCCGAAAGGAAGCGAAGCCAGGAAGCCGTCTTCACTCAGTTTTTTAAATTTCTTTTTCTTCTCTGGCTTATGACAAGAAAGATAAAAGGTTTAAGCAAGAAACAAGCAAGAGCTATGATCGATACATTCTTCTCAACGCTGAACAAAGAAACAAAGCCTAAAGAAATAAAGAAAATAAAGCGATTAGCTATGGCCTACAACATAAGATTGCGTGATTATAGAAAACGTTTCTGCAAGAAATGTTTCGCGCCCTTTCCATGGAATGCCGAAATCAGGGTTAAAAAGGGAAGACTTGTGGCTAAATGTAAGCAATGTGGCTATGTGGCAAGGTGGAAACTAAAGCCACATGAGAATAAAGCAAGAGGTTAGAATTTCTTGAATTTTGCCACTATTTCAAGCAAATCTTCGTGGCCGAGAAACATGGCACGACAGCAGTAACGCTCAAGACCGAGCTCGTCAAGT
>JAFCFJ010000014.1 GCA_017608705.1 Candidatus Pacearchaeota archaeon | reverse complement strand
AGATACACAACGAGAGGCATTTCGTTCATTCCTTGCATGCTCAGTGCTTCAGCCATCAAGTCGAAGCCACCGCCAGATGTGCCTACAGCAACACGCGCGCCGGCAAAACTCGCGCCAAGAGCAGCATTGGCCACTGCTATCTCGTTTTCTGGCTGAAACACAACATAGTTATGTTCAAGCTGTTTTGAAGCAAGTTCATGCAATACTGGTGTGGATGGTGTCATGGGATATGCAAAATAAACATCAAGGCCAGAGTTGATCATGCCGAAAGCAACTGCCTCACTTCCACTCATGAGTATTTTCTCCTTACCCGCCTTTGCCAATGAAAATTTCTGTTTGCCTTGTTCATAACCAAGGCTAAACGCCTGCAGGTCTTGCTCGAGCAGGCTCTTCCCTCTGAACTCTCTCTTTACTATTTTCTCACACACCTCCTTGTCAAAACCAAGTGTTTTTGCTATAGCACCGAAGAATATCATGTTTCTTGTTTTTTCGTGTAAGCCATGTTTTTTCAAAATTTTTTCAGAATTCAAACTTTTCTCATTCAAGACTGTAGCATTCTTCTTTATCTCTTTTGCATGAATCTCCAGTGTTTCGTTGTCAAGAGCCACAGCCAGATCAAAGCGTGCAGGATTGGACATTACAGGCCTAACATTTATGCTTATAGGATTGAAATTATGTCCTCCTTGAATCCTTGACTGATAGTCACGCATGATGAAAGCATAGTACCCAAGCTTGCTTACGGCTTTGCCTATAAGAACAGCAAGCTCGTTAACACCTTGTCCTGCCTTACCACCAACCAGAAGGTTAAGCATTTTTCACCTCTTTCTTTAATCTTCACAAATTTTTTTCTTTATAAATTTATTTTTTAAGTTTGTGCACGTGGCAAAAACAAAGATTTTTAAACATCTCCTTATTTTTGGGGAGTAAGGTAGAATGTGGAAAAAGAGAGGTGTTTCGCCTATTGTTGCTACAGTAATGATAATTCTTATTACAATTTCTGTGGTGGTAATTGTTGCTACTATTATGATACCTATGATAAGAGACACGCTAATAGGAAGCACAGCTTGCCTTGCAGTTTTACAGACTATTTCCATAGATTCAAGTTCTGGCTATAGCTGTTATGATTCTGGCAGAGGCATAGTAAGCATAAAGGTATCGAGAAGTATTGTAGAACAAGCAGGACAGCAAGAGAAAGTAGAGCTTTCTGGCTTGTTGTTATCTGTGGGTACTGGAGAAACTGAAACAGCTTATATTGTTAGAGAAGACGATTCCCTCATTTTGGTTTTACCTTTTGATGAAGGCGATGGTACCGTAGCATACGATTTCAGCGGTAACGCGCATCATGGTACGATTCACGATGCTGAATGGACTGAAAGCGGTTGTCATTATGGTTCTTGTCTCAAGTTTGACGGTTTAAATAGCTATGTTGATCTTGGCCATATCAATGAACTCAACAACGCTGATGAGCTTACTATAGAGGTATGGATAAAGCCATCGGAAGTACAAAATAGCAACTACAATTACAATGATATAGTGAAGGCGGAATTTCTTTTTGCACTATCACTAACAAATGACTTAAAGTTGCATGCCAATGTCGGTAATGGTACTGATTGGTATGGGGGGGTTAATTCAGAATTTTCTGTACCTTTTGGCCAATCAGTTTATGTAGCTGTTGTTATCGATAGTGATGGTAATGCCAAATTATACATTAATGGCAATCCTGCTGGAAGCAGTTTTCTTGGCAAGCCGGGTTCAAATACAAAACCACTTAGCATTGGTGCAACATTAAGCCAAGATACAGTATCGCAGGCTTACAACGGTACTATAGATGAGGTGCGGATTTACACAAGAGCGCTGAGTCAGCAAGAAATTAAGCAGCATGCACAGAGTTCTGGCACAAAAAGCAAGGAAATTTTTGCTAAACTTCCTGGCGAGGGGGAGGCAAGGACATACAAAGTGAGTACAGATAAGGGATTGAGCTCTGTGAGCGTAAGAATTGCACCAATCATTAAAGTAGGAAATAGAGAGAAAAAATGTGATGCTACAGCGGCAGTTGTATTGCCTCCATGCTCGTAAGCTAGCAGTTTAGGATTGATAAAATTTATAAAGCATGTGTTGGTTCGGGCAACTATGTTACTCCTTATAATTTCGGTTGTGCTTGTCGTAGCATTCCTGGCTTATATGTTAGTATGGCATGCGAAAAGCAAGATAAAGAGCGATGAGATCAGAGAGCTAAGCAAGAGGATAAGAGGAGGAGCAAGAACATTTTTGTTTCAGGAATACAAAGTAATCTTTATTTTCATTATTCTGATCACAGGCGTAATATTTTTTGCCAACAGGCTGATGGCCCTCGCCTTCTTTCTTGGCTCGCTTGCTTCCATAATCGTGGGTTTTGTGAGCATGACAATAGCTACTGCAACCAACGGCAAAACTGTGGAGAAGCTGAAGAGCCTCGATAATGCCTTCAAATTTGCTTTCTACTCTGGAACTGCAGCTAGCTTGTTCTCAATCCTTATTGCGTTGCTTGGAGTTGCTTTACTCTCGTTTTTTATTGCTGACAAGAATGTATTACTTGGCTTTGCTTTTGGTGCAAGTTTTATTGCCTTGTTCATGCGTGTCGGCGGCGGAATTTTTACGAAGGCTGCTGATGTTTCTGCTGATCTCGTTGGCAAGGTAGAGAAGGGAATAGCAGAGGACAGCCCAGAGAACCCTGCTGTTATTGCTGACCAGGTTGGCGACAACGTGGGTGATGTTGCAGGAATGGGGGCCGATCTCTTTGAGAGCTTCGTGGAGAGCATAGTTGCTGCCATAATAATTGCTGCAACAGCTTCTGTAGCTTTAGACACTTTCTTGCCTTTGAGGCTTGCCACCGTAGCTATATTGTCAGCATTTCTTACGCTTGCCTTCGTGCGCAAAGGAAAGCCAAGAGCTCTTCTCTCAAAATATCTTGCTGCAAGTTTCATCTTTGCCCTTGTGCTTTTTATCATGATAACGCGTGAATTCTTTGTTTCAGTAGCTGCCGGGCTTCTCGCTGGCTTGATCATCGGTTTGAGCACAAACTACTACACAGACCCGCATAAGAAGCCAGTAAAAGCGATTGCGAGCGCAGCAACAAAAGGTGCCTCTATCGATGTGCTTGCTGGCCTGACCAATGGTATGATATCAGCAGTGGTGCCTGTGTTCATGGTTTGTTTGGCTACGTATATAGCTTACACATTCTCGCCACACGGGTTGTTTGGCATAGCTCTTAGTGCAATCGGTATGCTGAGCATGCTCGGCATAGTTCTTGCTGCTGACTACTATGGCCCCATTGTTGATAATGCAGCAGGCATCTCAGAATTTTGTGGCATGACAAAAGAGCGTGCCAAGGCTGACACACTCGATGAAATAGGAAACACAACAGCTGCAATAGGGAAAGGCTTTGCCATAGGTTCGGCTGCATTAACAGCACTGGCTTTGCTTGCGACATATGCTACAATAGCTGGAATAAAAATCGCTAATTTGCTTGACATCAAAGCTGTGATTGCAATGCTCATCGGCGCTATCATGCCCTTCTGGTTTTCTGGCCTAGCTATAGGTGCAGTAGACAAGACTGCTGAACATATCATACCTGAGATAAGAAAACAGCTTAAATCGAAGAAAGAGCCGGACTACAACAAGGTAATTGCCATAACAACACGCTATTCCTTGAAACAACTTGTGATGCCAGCATTGATAGCTGTAATAATGCCCTTTGCTGTCGGCTTTTTGCTTGGAAAGAATGCACTTGCTGCTTTCATTGCTGCGAGCATAGTAACAGCTTTTGTGCTTGCTGTGTTCATGGCCAATGCAGGAGCAAGCATGGATAATGCAAAGAAATATATCGAAACAGGTAAACTCGGCGGTAAAGGTTCAGAAGCTCATAAGGCAAGTGTTGTTGGCGATACTGTAGGTGATCCTCTGAAGGATACAGCAGGTCCTTCATTAAACATACTCATCAAGATTATGGCAATGGCTTCGTTGCTTTTCGCAACACTTATAAATCTTGTATAGCATGAGTTTAACAGCGTCACACAACGAGCTACTTATTAGGAAAAAGAGGTGAAATGGTGAAATATGTTGTGAAAAAGGGAAGAGTGTTCTGGCCAAGCAAGGCTATGAAAAAAATTGCGTGGGCAAATTCAGAGAAAATTTACAAGGAAGCAAGCGAGAGTCCTGCAAAGTTCTGGGCAAAAGCTGCCAACGAGTTGTTTTGGTTCAAAAAGTGGCACAAGACTTATGAGCAAAGCAGGCTTAGGCCTTGGAACTTCAGATGGTTTGTCGGTGGCAAGACAAATGCATGTTATAATGCTCTTGACATACACTTGCCTGAAAAAGCTAACCAGACAGCACTTATCTGGATTCCGGAGCCAGAAAAAGAGCCAGATCAAAATTACACGTATGAAGAGTTGCATGAACTTGTATGCAAGGCAGCTAACATGCTCAAAAGCATTGGTGTTAGGCGTGGTGATATCGTAACCATCTATTTGCCTATGATTCCAGAACTTATCATCAGCATGCTTGCATGCGCGCGCATCGGTGCTATCCACAGCGTTGTTTTTTCAGCATTTTCAAGCCAAGCCCTGAAAACAAGATTGCTTGACAACCGCTCAAGGTTCTTGATTACAGCAGACGGTTACTACAGACGGGGCAAGCTTATCAAGCTCAAGGAACCGGCAGAGCAAGGTGCAAGAGGCACAGCGGTTGAAAAAATTATCGTAGTGAATCGGGCCCGAAGAAAAATAAGGCTCAAGAATAACGAGTTTTGGTGGCACTTACTCATGGAAGAGCAACCGCTTAGTTGTCCTGCTGAAGAACTCGATAGCAATTCTGTAATGTTCTTGCTTTACACAAGCGGAACAACAGGAAAGCCGAAAGGCATAATCCACGAGCTTGGTGGCTATATGGTGCATGCTTATCTTACAGCAAAACTTGTATTTGACTTGCACGAGAATGACGTGATGTTTTGCACAGCAGATATAGGATGGATTACAGGCCATAGCTATGCGTGCTATGGACCACTTTTTAATGGCATTACAAGCATAATCTATGAGGGCTCGCCTGACTGGCCAAGCTGGAAGCGCTTTTTTAGCATACTTGAGAAATATAATGTTACTGTGTTCTACACAGCACCTACTTTGATAAGGATGATGGTTGCAAACAGGCTTGAGCGTCTACTTGCGAGATTTAAGTTTGAAAAGCTACGTATCCTTGGCAGTGTTGGCGAACCCATTGATGAGGAAACATGGCTATGGTTTTTTAGGCATGTTGGCAAGTCACGTTGTCCTATTGTTGATACGTGGTGGCAAACAGAAGGTGGAGGCGTTCTTATAAGTTCCTTGCCAGGCATAGGTCCATTTATTCCTGGTGTGGCTGGAAGAAGCTTTCCTGGTGTGAATCATCTTGTTCTTGACGAGGGAGGCAGGCCTGTTTCTGTTGGCAAGGAAGGCTATCTTGTGCAAGCCAGTCCTTTTGCTCCAGGAATGTTGAGCGGTGTGTGGCGAAATTCAAAGCTTTATAGGGAAAAGTATTGGAGCCAATACCATAAATATTATTTCAGCGGTGACGGTGCCTATATGCTAAAAGGCAAACTTTTCCGCATTACAGGAAGGGTTGATGATGTTATCAAGGTTGCAGGCCATAGGCTTTCTACCGCAGAAATAGAAAACGCAATAAACAAACATCCTCTTGTGGTGGAAAGCGCTGTTGTGGCAAAACTTGACAAAATCAAGGGAAATGTTCCTGTTGCCTTTGTCGTTGTAAACAAGAAAAAGAAAAATATAGAGCAAGATATCATAGGGCTGGTGGCAAAAGAAATAGGACCGATAGCCAAGCCACACATAGTCTATGTTGTACCAGACTTGCCAAAGACACGAAGCGGTAAAATTATGAGACGTGTTTTGCGGGCCCTTATGCTAAACGAGACTGTTGGTGATGTTTCAACACTTGTGAATCCAGAGGTTATAGGGCAGATAGAGAGGATTGTAAAGGTATAGCCAAAATTTAGGAGAAAGCCCGAACAAGGCTTTTGTTTCGATTGCTACTTCTCTTTCTCTCCTTTTCTTCCCGGATTCAATTTTGCCATGAAAATCACCAAGCGCTAAGATTTTCATTTACTGTAGCTATTCTATAAGAAATTCTTCGTTGAGCTCATCAGAATGAGCTATGATGTCTGTAGCTGTGATAATACCGACAAGCTTTCCTTCTTCCACCACAGGAAGCCTCCTTACTTTCTTGCTTTTCATGATCTCTGCTGCTGTATCAATGCTTTCTTCAGCGTCAACAGTTACTACGTTTTTGGACATAATATCACTTACCTTAGCATTAACATTGCTTATGTTCTCTATAATGTCATGATCTGTAATAATACCCACGAGCTTCTTATTATCAACAACTACCAGTGAGCCTATATTCTTTTTTGACATGATCTGTGCTGCTTCTTTCAGCGTGAGGTGTGGCTCGATAGCTATTACCTTATTCATTACATCTTTTATCTTCATTTTCTTAGATTATTAAGTTCTTTTTCAAGCTTGATAATTTCTTTCAGGCCTGTAGAGCCAAATCCTCTGTCATGCCTCTCGCTCGGCTCAAGCTCGCTAACTTCCTTGATACGCACTCTTGTTACAGGCAATATGATCATTTGCGCTATCCTCATGCCGGCCTCGACCGTTACAGTCTTTTCGCTTAGATTCACAAGTACAACGCTGACCTCACCACGATAGCCAGGATCAAACGTGCCTGCTGCGGTATGCACACCAAGTTTTGTTATGATGCCGGCCCTGTCTCTAATCAAGCCAACATGGCCTTCAGGAATCTTTATCACTATACCTGTCCTTACAGGCTTTTGCTCGTAAGGTGCAAGCGTGATGGTTTCGGCAGCACGCAAATCAAAGCCCACATCTGTATCGAATACATATTCAGGCAAGGGTAAATTTGTTAAGCGTTTTACCTCGAGAACTGGTATTTTTTCTTTCTCTCTCGTGCTTTTCTTCGCAGTCTTACTCGCTTTTCTCTTTTTCGCTTTTCCTCTCTTCTTGGCCATGCCCCATAAAGAGCCAGGCTATTTTTAAATGTTTGCGAATAGGAAGCAAACGGGAATCGAACCCGGAGATCCCTTGCGGGAAACAGGCTTAGCAGGCCTGCGCCGTTCCATTGGGCCATCCCGGCACGATAATGCTTTTTCATTCAGGTTTAAAAATTTTCTCTTGCCTTAGATTTTTAAATTTCATTTGTAGCTAAAATTCATGCCAAGAGTGGCCCGCAGATGGCAAAATAAGCCTAGCACAAAATTTCTCGCAGCTAATATTTTACTTCTTGGCATAGCCAGCTTTCTCAACGACATGAGCAGTGAGATGATAACACCCATTCTGCCATTTTTCTTGGGC
The DNA here is from genome assembly GCA_017608705.1 of Candidatus Pacearchaeota archaeon. GTDB lineage: Archaea > Nanobdellota > Nanobdellia > Pacearchaeales > GW2011-AR1 > JAFCFJ01. The sequence goes on along the minus strand of JAFCFJ010000014.1, from coordinate 15,524 downwards.
AGTCTTGGCGCCAGTGGCATAGTTATCGGTATTGTTGGCGGTCTCCGCGATAGCATTTCGAGTTTGCTTAAAATGTTCTTCGGTTATATCTCTGATAAAATGCACAGAAGAAAACCCTTTGTAATTTTGGGCTATTTCACCTCATCGGTGTTTAAATTTTTCATCGCAATAGCCAGAGGCTGGCAGCAACTTCTTGCCCTCGTTGCCCTTGAGCGGACAGGTAAGGCTATAAGGACAGCACCACGTGATGCAATTATTTCAGAATCAATGCGAAGGAAAAGAGGCGAGGCTTTTGCCATACATCGCGCTTTTGATACGGCAGGAGCTATTACAGGCTCGATAATTACATTATTGCTTTTCTTTTTCCTTTCGCTAGATTTCAGAAGAATCATTCTTGTTTCAGCGTTGATATCATTTCTTTCGCTTGTTCCTCTCCATTTTGTCCGGGAAACAAGATGTATTCGAAGTAGAGGAGCAAAACGCAAAAGAACAAGTCTGTCTCGCAACCTTAAACTTTTCATATTCATAGCTTTTGTTTTTAGCCTCGCTAATTTTAGCTACATGTTTTTTGTGCTTCGGGCAAGCGATTTTTTCTCTCGGGAGTTTTCATTCTTGGCACCCATTACTCTTTACATTTTTTTCAATATTTTTTATGCGATTTTTTCTATTCCGTTTGGTAAATTATCTGATAAGAAAGGCAGAATTCCTGTCTTGTTTCTTGGCTATTTATTGTTTTCTCTTGTAGCAGTTGGGTTCGCCTTTGTTAAAAGTCCGGCTATGTTGATATTACTTTTCCCTCTTTATGGTTTAGTTTATGCCATTGTTGAGAGTGTGCAGCCAGCTACAGTTTCTGACTTGTCAGCTGAGGAAGAAAGAGCCACTGCGTTAGGTATATTATATGCTGTCATTGGCATAGGTGCCTTGCCAGCTAGCATAATTGCTGGAATATTGTGGCAAGTTATTTCGCATGAGGCAGCATTCCTTTACGCTTCCTGCCTCAGCTTCATTGCATTATTGCTTCTTGTCATATTCGGACCCAAGCTCATAAGAAAAAATATTTGAAAATACATTCCAATTAGCCATACCACTAACCAACATACCTAATCACAATTTTTGTGATCCATAATGCGGTAATCCAGCCTATGGCAATGCCACCAAGTAAGATGGACCAACTCCATAAGCCTAGCTTCGTAACGCCAAAAAATACACCAAGGGGCGTGTAAATCACAAGAAGTTGTAATAAGATGCTTAAGGCCATAGCGTAAAGAAGCCATTTGTTACTAAGCCAAGAAAGCTTTTCCTGGTATCTTATGACTGCTATCCTCACGAACTCATAGAGCACGAAGCCTGTGAAGAGCATTGTTCTTGCTGTTTCTAAGCCACGGCTGAGTCCTATGAAAAAGATAGCAAGTAACATTATAGTTTTTTTCATGCCTATAGCACCTATAAGCCAGCCAAGCCTCTTATTAATTATTCCCTCTTCTTTAGGCTTCGGCTTTTTCTGCATCACGTCCTTCCGTGGCGGATCTACACCGAGTGCAAGAGCAGGGAAACCATCTGTTAGCAAGTTTATCCAGAGTAGTTGTACAGCAGTTATCGGAAGATAGCCAGCAAGCGAGGCAAAGAAAACAGCAAAAACCTCAGCAAAGTTGCTTGTTAGCAAATAGTTTACAAAATTTCGTATATTTACGAACATAGTTCGTCCTTGCCTCACAGCCTCAACAATCGTAGCAAAATTATCATCAAGTAATATCATATCACTTGCCTCCCTCGCCACATCTGTGCCACGTTGTCCCATTGCTATACCGACATCAGCAGCTTTCAGCGCAGGCGCATCATTCACGCCGTCGCCTGTCATAGCAACTACATGGCCGTTAGCCTGTAAAGCTTTCAATATTCTCAGCTTATGGTGAGGCGATACTCTTGCGAATATATCTGTTTCTTCTACCACTTCCCGCATCTCTTTTTCGTCTAGCTTATCCAATGCCTTGCCTTCCATAGCTCTGACGCCGATACCAATTTGTTTTGCTATAGCCATAGCAGTAACAAGATTGTCACCGGTAACCATTATTACCTTTATTCCTGCTTTCTTACAGATTCTCACGGCTCTCGCTACCTCCTTTCTTGGCGGATCAATCATTGCTTGAAAGCCAAGGAAAACCATATCATGCTCTATCATCTTCTGATTCCGCTTTTCCAAGAAGGTCTTGCTTATATTCTTGAAAGCAAAAGCAAGAACACGCAAGGCTTGGCTGGCAAGAGCTTCGTTAAGTTTGAGCAACTCTTCTTTTTTCTTCTTGCTCAATGGCTTTATTCTTCCGCCCTCGTATATATGGCTGCATTTTTCGAGCAGAATTTCGGGCGCGCCCTTGCTATAAGCTACAAGCTTCTTTTCTTTCTCTACTACAGTTGTCATCATCTTTCTCTCCGATGTGAATTCTATCTCAAGCACACGTTTGTAGTTTGGTCTTATGCCTGCTTTAGCCGCAGAAACAAGTAATGCTATCTCAGTCGGATCGCCTATTGGGTTCTTTTGTAGGACAGCATTATTGCATACCGCTCCAGCTTCAAGCAATGGTACAAGCTCTTTGGCCTGTATTTTTTTGCCCCTCCACAAAAACTCGCCTACTAGTTCGTAGCCTGTGCCTGTTACCTCATAAAGCCTATTATTGAAATAGAGCTTTGTTACTGTCATTCGATTCTCTGTTAGCGTTCCTGTTTTATCAGTGCATATAACATCAACACTACCGAGGCTCTCGACAACAGAGAGCTTACGCACCAACGCTTTCCTTTTTACCATAACACGTGTGCCTAATGCAAGCGATAGCGTCACAACAGCTGGCAAGCCTTCTGGGACAGCAGCAACAGCAAGAGCTATTGCTGTAAGAAAAATTGTTATAGGCTCTTGCGGATTTCTTATGATTTGGACAAGGGCTATGAAAATTATTATTCCAAGAATTACAAGACTTATTTTCTTGCTGAGGCTCGTAAGTTCTTGCTCGAATGGCGTTTCCTTTTCTTCCTGCTGTGAGATCTCTTTCGCTATCTTGCCCATTTCTGTCTTTGCACCTGTAGCAACAACCACGGCTTTTGCCTGTCCTCGCACTATTGTGCAACCACTATAGACCATATTCTTCCTCTCAGCTAAGGGTGTTTCAACCTTCAAGGTTATGGCTTGTTTTCTTACTGGCATACTTTCCCCTGTAAGGCTTGACTCATCCACAGCAAGTTCTTGTGTTTCAAGTAAACGTGCATCAGCTGGCACTATGCTACCAGCGTAAAGCATTATTACGTCACCAGGCACGAGTTCTTCAGACTTTATTTTTTTCAATTCCCCGCTTCTGAGTACAATGGCGTAAGGGCTGGCTAATTTTGCTAACGCTTCTAGCGCTTTCTCTGCTTTGAATTCCTGTGTAAAACCAAAGATAGCATTGGCTATGACTATCGCGAATATCAAAAGTGAATCATAGAGATGTTCATGACGACCAGGCATCAAACTTATGAAATATGAAATGAGGGCAGCAACAATTAGCATTATCACAAGTGGGCTCTTGAATTGTTCAAGAAATAGCTTAACATAACTCTTTTTCTTGAATTCTATTTTATTCTCGCCAAAACTAGAGAGCCTCTTTTTTGCTTCTTCCTCACTGAGCCCCTTTTCGCTGGTTTTCAGTACTTTGAATATTTCATCAGTAGGGAGTGCGTGCCATCTCTCTTCCCTCGCCTCTTTTTCCATTTCCCTATCATGTAGGAGTGGTTAAAAAAATTATCGTATTACTTTATTTTTCTCCTTCTCTCTTCGCTAGTCTCTCAGCCCTTTTTATCATTTCCTTCTTGAGCCCGATGAAAACGCCACCTTCCTTACCGCCAACATAACTATTTTCTCCAGGCTTTATAATCTCATTAAGCTTCTCACATTCCACGTCAATGTGTGTAATCCTTGCATTGCTCCTGTCATTTTACCGAGAAAAGTAGCGGGGGGTGGATTTGAACCACCGACCTCGGGGTTATGAGCCCCGCGAGCACTCCAGGCTGCTCCACCCCGCTGATAAAACAACAGGAAGTTTCTTTTTAAAATTAATCGTTATTCTTGACCTTCTCCTCTATCCCTGACTTTTCCCTTATCTTCTCGAAATATTCTTTTATAGAAATAAATTTTCCTTCGTTATATATCATCATTTCGTTCCCAAGATTTTTTTCTATTATGAGGTATAGTTCGCCTCTTTCTGACGTTATCATACTGATCTGGTTAGGAGACTGAGCATAGTAAGAAAACAAGCTACCAGCCAAAGCACCAATCATAAAGCTCGTAATATATTTCATTAACTGTTTCATCACGAGTTCCTAAACAAAAATAATTTATAAATCTTTCTTATGTAACCACTTTAAAATTAATAATTATTTTGGAAAAAAACGATAATAATAAAAATTACATGCTGTTGATAAGAAAATGTTAAGGCTTGGTATAGATGATAGCGGCCGGGGTCCGGTGATAGGCCCGATGGTATTGGCAGGTGTACTGGTAAGTGCAGAGGTTGAGAAAAAATGGAAGAAGGCTGGAGTGAAGGATAGCAAACAACTGAGCAAGAGCAGGAGGCAAAGGCTCGCAGAAAAAATAAAAGCAGAGGCGGTGGCATATGAAATAGTGATTGTGGAGCCACGAGAGATAGATACTAGGTGGAGGGCGGGAACAAACCTGAACAAGCTCGAGGCAATCAAAACAGCAAAAATAATAAATGCGCTTTCAAAAGGGTTTGGACCTATAGAGGTTATTGTAGATTGTCCGAGTAATAATATAAAATCGTGGCAAAACTACATGATGAAATACGTAGACAAAAATCAGGACATTTCAATTTTGTGTGAGCACAAAGCTGACGTGAAACATGTGGTATGTTCTGCTGCCTCAATATTAGCAAAAGTTACACGGGATGCCGAAATAGAAAAAATAAAGAAACTTATTGGCGTGGATTTTGGGTCCGGCTATAGCTCAGACCCCATAACACGTAAGTTTATAGAGAATCATGCACATAAGCACAAGAAACATGGTATAGTTCGTGAGACATGGAGAACATGGCAAGAACAAGAAACTAAGAGAAGGCAAAAGAAACTTACAGATTTCTAGTTTTGGCCTTAAATTTAAATAGGAATTCTTATTGAGAGAGTTATGCCCTACATAAAAAAGCTGGTGATGGAGGGTTTCAAAAGTTTTGCACAAAAGACAGAGATTATCTTCGACAGAAGAATGAACGTGATCGTTGGTCCAAATGGGAGTGGAAAAAGCAACATTATTGATGCTCTATGTTTTGTGCTTGGAAGGCTTAGCATAAAGAGCTTGAGAGCAAGCAAAGCAGCAAATCTCATCTTTGCTGGGAGCAAGGTAAGAAAACCCTCTCACCAAGCAGTTGTCGAACTTATATTCGATAATAGCGATGGAGCTTTTCCCCTAGATTCACGTGAGGTGAAAATAACCCGTATTGTAAGAAGGAATGGACAAAGCATCTACAAAATAAACGATAAACCAAAAACGAGACAAGAAGTTCTTGAATTGCTCGCACACATTGGCATCGATCCGTATGGTTTCAATCTTATTTTACAAAACGAAATTTCAAGATTAGTTGAGATGCATCCTGAAGAAAGGCGAGCAATAATAGAGGAAATAGCAGGAATAAGCGTTTATGAAAAACGAAAAGAGAAATCATTGCGGGAACTCGAGAGAACAGAAGAAAAACTTCGTGAAATAAATGCTGTATTGCGAGAACGCCATGCATATCTCAAGAATCTTGAGGAAGAACGAGCGCAAGCAATGCGATACAAGAAGCTGGAATCCATGTTACATAGACTTAGGGCGAGTATTGTGGCAAAAAAGATCAAGGAACAAGAACAAGAGCTCGAGAAAATAGCGCGAGAGTTAAAAGAGAAAGAAGAAAAAATTTCTAAACTGAATAAGAAACTGGAAGAACTTCATGAAGAGGCGAGCGAGATAAATGGAAAGATTGTTGAGATAAATGAGCACATTCAAAGATCAACTGGCTTTGAACAGGAACAGCTACACCGAGAAATATCAGATCTGAAAGCGGAAATTGCTGGACTTGTGGTGAAAAAAGAAAATTATGAAAATCAGCTTGAAGAAGCGATTCGAAGGAGAGACGAGCTTGAGAAAAACATTCTTGCTCTTGAGGAAGAGATAAAATCCTTGAGTAGCGAGGAGAAAAAAGAAATTTTCGCTTCGCTCGAGAAAAAAAGGCAAGAACTTGCCGATTTGGAGGAAAAAAGGAAACAGCTTTATTCCCTGAAGGCAGAACTTAACTCTCTTACGCAGCAGTTATCTGGAAAGAAACAAGAGCTTGATAGAATAGAAACACGCACCAATACCTTGCTAGCGGAAATAGAAGAGCAAGAAAAAAAATTAAATGATAGGGGAAGCATAGATGAGATTGGTGTTGCTATAGAGGAATTGAAGAAAAAAATTAAACAAGCCCAAGAAAAAATTGAGGAAAACAAAAAAGAGATTGCCAGGTGCAGAGAAAAAATTGCTGTTCTTGAAAGTGAAAAAAAGCGTAACGAAGAGATAAAGGTAAAAATTTCGCAACTTGACATATGTCCTCTTTGTCAGAGCAAAATTACGGAGGAGCATGCAAAAGAAGTAATCTCTAGATGTGATATGGTTATTTCTGAGAATACCTCCAAGATAGCTGAATTGTCAAGCAGAGTCGACCGGCTTGTTGAAGAGAATAAGAGGTTGGCGGAAGAAAATCTAGAGAGTGAGAGGATTTTGCAGGAAAAACAAAGCGCGAGAGAAATTCTCATGCTTTTAGGAGAGAAGAGAAAAAACATGAGGCAACTCTTAGAGGAAAAAGATAAGCTTACGGCTGAAATCGAGAAGCTTGTCAAAAGAGAGGAAAGTCTGAGAAAGAAGATTGCAGAACTCAAGAATATAGATGAGAGATATGAAACTCTAAAGCTAGAAGTTGATGAACTTTCTCGTGAAGAAGAGCGTGATGTTGAGACGGAAATGAAACTAAAAAAGAGAGAGCTCGAGAGGATGCGCGTCATTGTTAGACAGCTTTCGCGCGACATTAGCGAGCTGGAAAGAGAGCTCGAAAATGTGAATAACGAGCTCGAGGAAAAGCAAGAAATTGTTGCAAAAAAAGAGGATCAAGAGAGGAAGCTATATGAGAAATTCCAGAAGATGTTTGCTGAACGTTCAAAGCTGCAAGAACAACTCTCAGAAATAGAGAAGCAACAACTTTCTCTCCAACATGAGATCAGGACAGCGGAAGAGAAGGTTAACGAGTTACGCATAGAAAATGCGCAAGTAAATGCGAAAATAGAAGGCCTAAGAGAAGAGGCAAGAGAATTTTCGGATGTAAGCGAAGAGCAGCTGATCAAAGCTTCGATGAAGGTTTTAGAAGAAAAGCTTGCAAACACGAAGGCCATGCTTGACAGGCTCGGGACAGTAAATTTGAAAGCACTCGAAGTTTATGAGAAGGTTAAACGCGAATATGATGCGATTTGGGAAAAAGCAGAAAAAATACAAAAGGAGAAAGAGGAGATATTGAAAGCGATCCAGGAGATAGACAAAAAGAAAAAGCGAGTTTTTATGCGTACGCTAAAAGAGATAAATGAATTATTCTCAAGAAATTTCATGCAGCTGAGCACCAAAGGTATTGCTTACCTTGAGCTTGAAAATAAGGATGATCCTTTTTCTGGAGGTGTCGAAATAATCATAAAAGTAGGCAAGGGAAAATATTTTCATACAAGCTCTCTTAGCGGTGGCGAGAAGGTTCTTGTTGCCTTATCTTTGATTTTTGCAATACAGGAGTATAGACCCTACTGCTTCTATGTATTTGATGAGGTTGATGCGGCTCTTGATAAGCGTAACAGCGAGAGGCTTGCAGCCTTGATAAAGAAATATATGAAGACAGGACAATACATAATTATAACACATAATGACGCCATTATTTCTGAGGCTACGGTTCTTTATGGGGTAACAATGCATGATGGAATAAGCAAGATAGTTAGCTTACAAGTATAAAAAAATAAAAAAGAAAAACAAAAACAAACTAAAACTAATAGTAGCTTGTTTCGAGTTCTTCAGGTTTTGTTGGTTTCCTTGTGAGAAGTACAATCAGGATTACAAGCAACACTACGAAAACTACAGCAAGAACTATTGTTGCTACTACTGGAGCAGTTACTCTTGCTGCTTCTTCGACATTTATGCTAATCTCTCCTTTGCCAACAATTTGGCTGTCTTCTGTTACATCAATGCTAATCATGTTTACACCCACTACAGCAAATTCTGTAACCTTAATCCTAACTTTCACTATCTCGCTTGATCCTGGTGCAAGTGTTACTACAGGTCTGTCAACTGTTACTATGAATCCTTCTGTTTGCTCAGGCATTACAGACAAGACCTTTACACTTTCTCCCCTGTTAACAAGGACAAGGTCAAATGTTGCTTCCTCACCAGCACCTAAGGTTTTTGCTGATGGTAACACTCTTATTTCTACTCTCTCTTTTTGGCTCGTTATCACGATTCTTTCTGTGATTTCTACGCTTGCATCTTCATTGTATGCTTTTGCTTTTAAGGTGTATATACCAGATTCTACATCTTCTGGTATCTTTATGTATACTGTTTTGTGTCCTGTGTCTTCTTTATCACAGTCATTACAGTTATCTTCTGGGACCAGGTCACCGAGATAAGCTTTCTTTTCTATACCAAGCTCTTCTACACTTACCTTGACAAACACATCTTCGAGCTCATGCATACCTCTGTTTTTCACTACTACCTCTACTGGCACAACAGAACCAGCAAAAATCTCGCTTTCTGTTTCTATGTCAAGAATTTCAAGTTCGTAGGATCCTCTTTGAATCTTCAATGTGTATGTAAATTCCTCGCCTGCTGTTTTGTTTTCTACTCTTATCACCAATGCATAGTCTTCGCTTGGGTCTATGTCATAAGGCAGCTTCAGAGAAAGAAGTTTTGTGTATATGCTGTCCTCAATTATTACAAATCTTTCTGTTTCAGTTTCTATCTCGCTTCTGTACCCGGCGATCCACGCTTTTATTCTCACATCACTTGCATCAGTGGCTGCTCTGAATTGAACTCTTATTGGTATAGTTTCGCCAGCAAAACCTGCTATCACTTGTCCCTCGCTAACATTTTCTACACCATTTATTGTCACACCGAAATCTTCTACAAGCGGGTTGCTTGCCGCAACTGCCACAACTTGTAATATCACTGCTGTCAAGAAAAATGCTAACAAGGAAACCAAAATCTTGGCTCTCTCCATTTTATTCTTTATTTTTTGGATTTATTTTAGAAGTTATACCTAAACACGCTTTATAAACTTTTTGGTAGTTACAGATTTAACGCAATTTTTAAGTGAATACATTAGACACGTTTTGTAAGAGATTTCATGAGAGAAAGCATTTTCACGCTGTCCTCTACAGGTTTTGGCGATTCATTTATTATCACTATCTCTTTGTTTTTCGGCAAACTCTCAAGCATTTTTTTCGTTTCTCTCTTGTCTATAGGTAAATGTCTTCTCTCACCCTTCTCACCATATTCTATTCCAGAGAAATGTATATGCAACTCTCTGAATCCTGAAAATTTTTTTAGCACTTTATTATATTCTATATGTTTTTCTCTTGCAAGAATATGCGCGAAGTCTATGCAGAAATAGCATGATGTTTCATCAACTAGCTTTCTTATTTCATCGACACTGCCAAACACATTAATCTTTCCTGTGGTTTCAGCAGCAATGTTTATTTTCCATCTATTCTTCTTTATCTCCTTTTTTATTTCGAGAATAGCTTTTTTTATATTTTCGAAGGTTTCTTCCTTACTTGTTTTGCCATAATAGCCAGGATGGAAAACTACAAGATAAGCTTTGAGCGCGTGGCCTATTTTGCAACATTCCAGAATTCTTCTCTTGCTCTCTTCAACTTTCTTTTTTTCCTGGGAATTTAGGTTTATCCAGTAAGGCGCGTGGATACTGAGTTTTATATCAAGCTCTTTTGCTTTTTTCCCAATCTCTGTAGCATCTTTTTCCTTGAGATAAACACCATATGTAAAAGCCACTTCACATGCCCTTATCCCGAGCTCATGGTAATGTTGTAAGTTCACTATCGCTTCTTTTGCTCCACCGAGTCCAGCAGGCCCTATTCTTATCATTCCTTTTTCGAATCTTTTCTTGAATAAAAATTTTTTCTTTCGCTACTTGTAATCTCTATATGGCTATCAACTTCACCTTTTGACTTGCATTAGAGAAATTTCTTGCTGCAAGAAATTTCAAGTTTAGCCTTTCCGCACTCTTTATCACATCATGGTCTGCCTGTCCATTCAACACCATACCGAATATCTTTTTTCTACTTCTGAAATTGCGTAGCCTGCTAAGTGGAATTATTGCTATCTTGTTAAGCTTGCTATCAAGCAACGCTACTTGCTTTTCTTCTAACTCCTCCGCTATTCTTTCAAGCTCACTCGCTTCAGGGAGCGAAGAGCGCCTCCTCGTCACTTTTTTCCGTCTTGTCACGCTGCTCTCCTTTTCTGCGAATTCTTCGCTTGGAATTTTTTTTCTCAAACAAGCCAAAATCTCTTTTGGCGACAATTCCTCAACCTCCTTGCCGTCTGGCGCAAATGCAATGTATTTGATGTTTGCGTTTGCTAGCACATTCTTGGCTATCAGCTTTCCGCCCCTGTCACCATCGACAAACAAAATAAGCGTCTTTTCTTTTCCTAAATCTTTGATCGTTTCAGGCAATATCGTGCCATTCATTCCTATCACGTTATCTATTCCCGCCTTCAGCAAGTTTATCACATCTGCCCGGCCCTCAACAACAATAATTTCATCACTACTTAGGTCTCCAGCAGGAAGTTTTTCTTCTCCATAACTTTGTAGCTTTGACAAACGGTTGGCAATCTTTACCGCCTCCTCCAGCTCGCGAGAATCAGGCAGGCTTTTTTCCATCTCTTCCAGCAATTTTTTTGCCCTCTCTATTATATATTTCCTCTTGTTTTCTCTCACATCTTCTATGGTCTCTACCCATATCTTCGCGTTTGCTGGCCCTATGCGCTCTATAGTTTCGAGAGCTGCGGCTATGATGCTTGTCTCTTCTTTATCGAGTGCGCTTGGCACCTCTATCTTTCCTACGGTCTTGCCGTCCTTGGCCTCTACTGTAGCCTCGATCCTGCCAATTCTCCCTTCTTTTTGTAATTGTCTCATCTCTAGGTCAGAGCCAAGCAAACCTTCGGTCTGGCCAAATATCGCACCTATTACATCAGGCTTTTCTACAGGGCCATCAGCCTCGAATCTTGCATGTATAACATATTTTATTGCTACAGGACTTATTTTTGCCATTTTCGAGAAGAAAGGTATCACTCCCGTTTTATTTTCTTGCTAATTTCAGGATTAGCATGATGAGCATGAAGGGAGTGATCCTTTCTTTAAGAATAGAGCATCTAGATATTTATAAACTTTTTTGTTTATTATCCCTGTGATTAAGAAACCGTGAAACTTCGAAGAAATACCTGAACATATTATCTCCGTAAAGTTTTTTCCAAATGGCCTCTCCAAATCGGGGGACATAGTCTTCGAGAAATATTTCAAATTCTTTATCATCCAGCCTATGTCCATATCTGTTATTCAATTTCCTTTCTGGCTTGAATGCTTCGAATGTTTCCATAAGTTGGGAATGGATTAAGGAGACATTTTTTGAAAAAGCTTTTAAATTAGGGTGGTAGTAACACTCTATAATCTTGTTTCCGTACCAAAATTCAGCACAGTATACAAGTTTGCCGCCAATCTTTATCTTATATAAAACAAGTTTTCTATCTGCATCGTTGGGCTGGTGCATTTATTCCTTTCGAAATTGGGCTTAAAAATATTATTTCTTGACGAAAAATATTTTTCCTTAATATACTTTATGAAATCTTTATTCTGGCATGCTAATCTATTTGTTACTAGTAAGAGGTAAAACAAATTTACAATACTAAAATAATGCCATAGACACTGTTGCCTCGCTAAATAGAAAAATTTATAAATGCTTCGTCTTGCCATGAGCAAGAAAAATTTGAAAAATGGAGGGTAAAATGGAGGAAGAAGAAATTGAAATTGAAGAAGAGCTTGAGGTAAGTGAAGGAGAGCCAACAGGAGAAGGTGATGAACTTAATGATATTGACGAGGCCTTGGATATTGAGGAATAGCAGTGAGCATATTTTTTTTCTAAAATTTACTGTTTCTGGTTTATATTTGCTAAGATATAAAATTTTAAATAATCTTACCTGTTCTGTTATTCTGTACTTTACTTTTTATGAAAAGAGGTGAAACTGGAAGATGCCCACAAAGGTCAGAAAGCGCGACGGCAGGCTCGTTGCATTTGATGAGGAAAAGATTTTTAGTGCTATATGGCGCGCTGCCCGCGATATCGGTGGCAAGGATAAGCGTGAAGCCAGAAGGCTAACAAAACTTGTTGTTTCTTATCTCGATAAAAAGTTTCGCGGGCGTGTGCCGACCGTGGAAGATGTTCAGGATGCTATAGAAAAAATTCTCATAGAGGAAGGGCATGCAAAAACAGCTAAGCATTTTATTCTTTACAGACAGCAACACAAAGAGCTCCGTAAGTTGCAGGAGCTACTGCTCGACACACAAGAAATTGTTAGGAGCTATATAGCAAAGGAGGATTGGCGTGTCTATGAGAATGCTAATGCGGCTTATTCGCTGAGCGGCTTATTGTGGCATTGTGCTGGCAGCGTGATGGCCTACTATGGTCTTAACTATGTCTCGCTGGCTATTGTGCTGGCTGGTCTCTTCGCCAGCTCTTGCATCTTGGTTTCAACGGCGTTCCTGGCAGGTTGGAATGCAGACCACCAAAACATTTGCGTTCTGCAGTAGGACAGATGATCAACTTTATAGGCACATTGCAGAATGAATGGGCAGGCGCACAAGCATTCAGCAGTTTCGACACCTATCTTGCGCCTTTTATCCGCTATGATAATCTTAGCTACAAAGATGTTAAGCAGGCCATGCAGGAATTTGTTTACAACATGAATGTGGCGAGCAGATGGGGGGGCCAAACACCTTTCACGAATATTACTCTTGACCTGAAATGTCCTGAAGACCTAGCTGAACAGCATGTTACTGTAGGCGGAAAACTACGCAAGGAATGCTATGGTGATTTCCAGGATGAGATGGACATGATAAACAGAGCGCTAATAGAAGTGCTCGTTGAGGGTGATGCAAGCGGTCGCGTTTTTACCTTTCCTATCCCTACATACAACATAACCAAAGACTTTGATTGGGACAGCGAAATAGCGCACATGTTATTTGAAATGACAGCAAAATATGGCCTGCCTTATTTCCAAAATTTTATCAACTCTGACCTGAAACCAAGCGATGTTAGGGCTATGTGCTGCCATCTCAGGCTTGACCTTAAGGAGCTCAGGAGAAATGCAAGAGGGGGGTTGTTTGGCTCAGCAGAGATGACAGGGAGTGTTGGTGTTGTAACGATAAATATGCCACGCATAGGTTACCTCAGCAAAACACAAGATGATTTCTTTGAAAGATTAGAACGCTTTATGTATCTTGCCAAAGAAAGCCTTGAGATAAAACGAAAGGTTGTGGAACGGAATATAAAAAATGGTTTATTGCCTTATACACGCCGTTATCTTGGCTCGCTCTCAAGACATTTCTCGACCATAGGCTTAGTTGGAATGCATGAAGCTTGCCTGAATTTTCTTGGTAAAGGTATAGAGAGCAAGGAGGGCCAGAGATTTGCCATAAAAACGTTGAAGTTCATGCGAAAACTACTTGTTGAGTATCAGAAAGAAACAGGTAATCTTTACAATCTTGAGGCTACTCCTGCAGAGGGTTGTTCATACAGACTGGCAAAAAAAGACAAAGAGCGCTACCCAGATATAAAAACAAGTGGCGATACAGAGCCTTACTATACTAACTCAACACAGCTTCCTGTTAGCTACACTCATGATTTATGGCTCGCACTTAAACATCAGGAGCCGTTGCAAGAGCTATACACAGGCGGTACAGTATTTCATGTGTGGCTTGGCGAGAATATAGGTGCTGACGAGGCAAGACTGCTCGTGAAAAAAATAGCAACAAGATTCAGCTTACCGTATTTCACACTCACACCTACGTTCAGTATTTGTAGACAACATGGCTATATCGCTGGCAAGCACGAGAAATGTCCTAAATGCAAGAAAAAGACAGAAGTATATAGCAGGGTTGTTGGTTATTATAGGCCCGTCTCGCAGTGGAACCTCGGCAAGAAACAGGAATTTGCAGAGAGACAGGTTTACTCATTTTAGTTTTCTGATTTTCACAACATCAAAAATTAATTAAACCATAAACTTTGGATAACTATAATGGAACCTAAGGTAGTTGAGATAAGAGGGTTCTTGCCAGAGACAACTATTGATTATCCTGGGAAGCTTGCTGCCGAGATATTTGTTGCTGGCTGTAATCTTCGTTGTGTTTATTGTCATGCTGCAAACCTCGTGTTGCCAGAAAACTACACGAAGCTTGAGAAATTTAGCTTTGAAAAAATACTTGAAGCTGTGAAAAAACGAAAAGGCTGGGTAGATGGCATAGTGATATGCGGGGGCGAACCGCTCCTGCCCGCCTATGAGAAAGATATTGAAAATATGGCCATGGAAATAAAAGAGGCCGGCTTACTTGTAAAAATAGATACCAACGGCACGAATCCAAAATTTCTCGAATATCTGATCAGAGAAAAGCTTGTGGATTTTATAGCGTTGGATGTAAAAACCATACCAGAGAAGTATAAAGAATTAACTATGAGAAATGGAGATATTGCTAAGCTCGTTGAACAATCTCTAGCTGTGCTTAAGAGCAGTAACATAGATTATGATGTCAGAACCACCGTGGTGCCTGCTTTTCACAATGAAGAAATCATGGAAAAGATTGGTGAATGGATCTATAATGTGGGGCCAAAAGGCAAAGTAAAGCTTTACACTATTCAGAACTTTACGGTTAGTGATATAAACTCCATTCTCGATCCGCATACTATTTTTGTTAAACAACATAACTATGAACCTCACGATGATAAGGATCTTGATAAACTCGAAAGTTTTGATAGGGAAACCTTGCTGAAGTTCAGAAGTATAATGGAGAAATATGCAGAGAAAGTAAGATATTTCGAATAAATCCCCGCAAGATTGGTAATGTAAATTAGGGATTTCATGATAAAATAAAAAGAAAAATAAAAACAAAAACTAATTAGAAAGCTATTGTTTTGGGACAAGATCTATACATATGCCTGCAGCTACAGTGGCTCCTGCATCTCTAATAGCAAACCTGGCAAGGTGCGGGTTATCTGACTGCTTCTCTATAACAAGATTTCCTACAGGTTTTAGCTTGACTATTGCTATGTCACCGTTCTTCAAGTAGTCTGGGTTCTCTTCCTTCACTTCACCTGTCTTAGGATCAAGCTTCTTCACCAGCTCGACAAATCTACAAGGTACCTGCGCCGTATGGACATGGAAC
>JAFCFJ010000013.1 GCA_017608705.1 Candidatus Pacearchaeota archaeon | reverse complement strand
TGATGCTTCCCTCCTTGTTATACTCTCTTCACCAACAGGCAAGTATGTAGCTGCGATATAGTAATCGTCACCATGGTCTACCTTCTCAAGATTCAGTTTGTCCCTGATATAGTTAGCATTAATAGCGCCGAGGCTAAAGAGAGTTTGCCAGCGCTTCACCTCTGAATCCAGGTCTCTCGTATCAATCTTATTGAACTGAAAATTGATATGCTCACAATTTAAGCCTTTGTGTACAATACTTTTTGTCAATACTCTATTCACAGCTTTCTGCAGCGGTGCGATTGTAGAATTGATATAGATAGCTGTTGACTCTTTTGCCGTTGAGCCGCCCAAACTTCCAGTTTCTGAAATTCCGATACGATACATTGGCATCTTATAGGAGCTCAAAACTTCATCTCTTGACTGCTTGTAATATAGGTTGAATGAACTCTCTTTCACGTCAACTGAAAGCGGCTTCCAGGTCAATGAGCCACCAGATGGCAGCTCTAACACGAGTGTCTTGTGAGCATTGCTAGAGCCTTTGATTTCTACATCAAGAAAATCATTGATGTACTTCATTGAGTTCTCTTCCCAGTCACCTTCAAGCGTCACCAAAGCAGCAGGTACACCATAGTTGTCAAAGAATGATAAGTTATAGTCTCTAACACTTATCAGCCCTCTAGCTGCTCCGACTGCACCAAGTATATTCGGAGCACCGTAATAAGAGCTGCGAGGGTAGTAGTTTTTGAAAAAGATTATCTCATTAGCAAGATTGCTTGCTTTGGCTGAAACGTCCTTGCCTGTATTGGCATCAAAGTTCTTCTCTAATCCGATTTGCTTGAACCAGCGATATTTATTATTCCTTACCTGACAGAACAACTCTTTGCTTTTATGTACTCTTATTGTGTGCGCTGGAATATGCCAGAGCCCGTTGACTTCCTTTGACGCAGGGTCTCTGCTCACCTCAATTGCAAACCAGCCAACCACCCCCCAGTCAACAATGCACTTTTCAATGATGTCTTCAATTGCTTCCTCTTGCTCCTCATTCGGATCTTCAAGGAATTCTCTTGCCTTCTTCTTCTGTTCTTCAACCTCTTTTTCATTCACCTCTTCAGTTGCTTCAACAAGAGTCCAGCCCTGCCCAACAACATCTTTTGCAATCTGTCTAACACAGGAATCAAAGTATGAACAGTTCTCTTGCAGAGCTAAAAGCCCATTCACATCGAATGGCAGTGGCTTCAAGCCTTTCTCTGAAAGAAACCTTGCCTCTTCTTTTAGCTGCTTTGATGACCGGCGTTCAGCCTTCCGCAGTACAGAGAGTGGAAACAGCCCCCTGCTTGTCTTTAAGTAATAAACTTTACCAATCTTCTTCTCACCACGGACAGTAGACTTTGCCTTTTCTGACATGTGTCACCTCCTTTTTCTTTTGCTCAAGCTGCTCTTCTTTCTTTTTCCTTTCATCCAAACCAACGAAATGTACTCTACCACGTTTGTGCCTTCTTTTGTCAAGAGCCAGAACAAGCTGTCTCAATGCATCGACAGCATGGTCATTTTCTTTGTACGGCTTCTCTGTTCCGGTCTGATAATGATACATCTCAATCTCATCCAGCAGATTCGGACACTTACTCTTAAATACCTTCAATCTATTCGTTCTTATTCTTGCATTGACAGCCTCAATGCCTTTCTGTATGTCGTTGTCGCCGCTGTGAATATCAACACCCATATCTACAAGCTCTTCAATCTCCCTCTTACCGCTTGGATCACCAAAGTAGGTGATATCTTTCATGTGCTTTGATATATCTTTCAACAGTGTATGTGAGACATACAGCTCATCATAGATGTAGAGTATATCATCCGGAGAGAGAGCACCCTTCTCATTGGCATGAGGATTATTGAAGCCGAAATCTGTGCCGCCGAGCTTGAGCCAATCATCTGGTATTTCAAACTCTTCTTCAGCAATATTGTTTGAGTCAAAGTCTGGATAAACCTCATAGCAAACAGACTCTCTGATAAGTCTCTCTTTGCTCTCTCAAACTCTCTTGCAGGATAATATGGATTGTCTATTGAGCTAAAATTTATCACATCATAATTCGGATCATCCTTCTTCCAGTGTAAATAAAATTCATGGTAGAGCCAGTTTAAGCCGTATGGTGTTGTTGTGAGTAATGCTCTACCCTCTTTCATTCCGAGCCTTGCCTGGATCCAGGCCATGTACTTCATCTGGCCGGCTTCATCAAGACATGCTGCTCTATACTGCCCAGCCTCCAGTGACTCTGGCCTGTCAGCAGTACCAAACCATATCTTGCCACCTGTCGGCAATAGATAAACATTATAGCTTGGTTTATATTCTCCCTCTAAATCTGTATCTCTGTATGCATCTCTGATTATAGGTACTGTTGCCCTGGTGAGCATCTTATAGGTCGGAGCTGCGACAATATATTCATCCTTCGGGTGATTCTGTATCTCAGCAAACAGCCACCATGGTATAGTGAAGCTCTTTCCACCACCAGTACCACCTATTAAACCGATGAATCTGCTCTTGCTTCTCAAAGCCGCTGCTTGATGAGGAAGCAGGTGGACTTCTTTGTATCTAACTCTTTGAGTTTGCATTGTTATTATTGTTGTTTTTGTAATCCTCAAGCACCAGCCTAACAGGCTTTTTCTCGTCTCCAGTATGTAGCAGCTCCTGACGGTCTGTCATTCCAAGCCAGTTCTTGGCCAAGAATATTTGAACCGATGCATTATGCCTTTTTGTAGCGTTCTCAAACATCGCCTTCATTAAACTAACATTTCTGTCTGCTTTGCCCTTTTTTAACGCAGCTAATAACTGAGGGTACTTTTTCTTCCAGTTCTTGAATGTGTTGGGGTGAATGTGAAAGAACCATGCAATATCTTCCTCATTAACACCAAGAGTTGCTAGCTTTCTAGTCTCTTCTATGTACCCTTCTTTAAATACCGATGGTCTACCACCTTTGTTTGTCTTTAGCTTATTGTTAGTCATTATGCCCTCTTTACTTAGTATATAGCTATATGTCTATATTTTTACCTAGAATTAAGTAAATTATTACCCTCTTTCTATTCCAAAAGGCTAGAGTCCACACTTTCAATCTTATAGTAGCCTTTATATCGGATATTTTAAATGCCATTTGTATTACCTTTTCGTTGCTCTTATTTCTTCTTCTGGGATACCTGTAAAGTTGGAGTAGCGAGTTATTATCACATCGCAGTATTTTGGCTCGATTTCCATGCCATAGCAGATACGGTTGAGTTTTTCGCAAGCGATTAAGGTTGTGCCAGAACCAAGGAAAAAATCTAAACAGGTATCATCGGATTCGGTTAAATCAAAAATAATCCGTGACCATAATTTTAATTGCTTAGGAGTCGGATGTTGCTTTTCTCCCATATCGTCAATAATTTCAGATTGAACCGTTATGGGTATATCATAAATATCTTGTGCCAATTTTTTCTTTGGCTTTCCATAAAAAAAGATAGGCTCCCAGTTATTAAATCCCCCAAGTGAAGAATGCCCTACTGCATTTTTCTTTATCCAGATAATAATCCAATCTGGAGGAGCTATTTCATACCACATTTGTAAATTAGGCATTCCCAATCCCCGCCCTGTTCCTGGGGTAAAAAGAACTTGTTTTGATAAATCTTTAGCTTTATTTAACCAATTAAGAGAAAATTCTTTATATTCTTTTAATGAATAATTATCTTTGTGTTCCCCATAATCAATTTGAACATTATAGGGCGGGTCAGTAAAAACCATGTTCGCCTTCTTTCCACCCATCAGCCTTTTAACATCCCCTTCCTTTGTAGCATCCCCACAAAGTAACCGGTGTCTACCAAGTTGGTACAAATCACCATATTTCGTTAATGCTGGACTATCATCTATCTCTGGAATTTCATCTTCATCTTCACCATCTAAGTCGGGCCCGAAGTCCTCAATAATATTCTTGAGATTAACAGGCTCTTTCAAGTCTATATCAAACTCTTCAAGCTCAATCTCATCGATATATGGATAAGTCAGTTCAGCTAGTTCTTGCTCAATATACTGCCCAAACCTCATGTTATCGAGCAGAGAGAGCTCAATCTTCTCTTTTTCATTCTCTGGAAAGTTGATGCTTATCCAGACCTCTCTATCATCCGGCCACTTCAGTATATGCTTCATCGCCTGCCACCGCATGTTGCCGCCGCCGGTGATATAGAAAGAGCCCTCTTTCCAACATGTAAGAGTTTGAAACAAGCCTTTTTCTTTGATGCTCTTAGCAAGCCTCTCCAGCCTCTCCTTCTTGATGTTTCTTGGATTCTTCTCCCACGGTCTAATTTGTCCAAACTTCACCTTCCTAAACTCTGGCTGTTTTAGCATCTCTTAGTTACCCTTATGATTTTTTTGCCGCCTTCACAACTTCAAGGATGTCCCTTCTGTTCTCGTTGATGCCTTTCTCAAACCTTCTTGTCGTTTGACGGCAGTTGTTCTTGATACCCTTAACCTCAGTGCTAAGTTGAGCCATGTTGATATTCAAGTTATCGACTTTTGTATCAATGTTTTTTGTGAGTACTTTGACTTCTTCTAAAGATGCACCATTTTTCTTTTGACTTCTGTTCCTCTTTCTCTCCTTTAGAGCTGAATTGATAATTGCTGATAAATTGATAACAACTAAACCAATAAGTCCATAGAAAGTCGTCGGTTCGTATGCCATATTACCAGTCCTCCTCTTTGCATTTCTCTAACTCTCTTCTAAGCCTAATTATCTCTTGCTTCAGGTCTTCTACCCAAAGCATGAAAGCACTGTTAACTATGATGTTACCGTCTTCTGTTACTGCTATAATCTTCACGTCTTCACCTGGATGTAGCACGTCTTTCACTGGATACAGTGACGGCTTATAATGACAGCTATTTACCAAGAATGAGATGACGCAAAGCGTCAATATCACGCTTAACAATAGCCTGCCTGATTTTCTTCTTTTTTCTTGCATTTTTCTCTTTTCTGTAGATTGATATGAGCTTCTTGCCTAGCTTGAGCAGCTCTAAAAGAAACTTAATTGTGTCTTTCATTTCAGTAAACTTAGAAACGGATCTATGATTTTGAAGTTCTCACCACGATATTTCAGCGGCCGCATCTTGACAAAAGCATTTTGCCTGATGGCATCCCTCAGAGTCTTCACAGACGAGCCACCGCCAGATGCACCGATAACCAGATAATCATCAATTAGCATCTCTACATGAACAGCCCGCCCATCTCTAAACCAGAAGACAAGACAGCCCGCATAGGGATTTTCTACCTTGTAATCAATGAATTTTAGATATAAGTCGTGTGCAGTTGAATCAAAATTATGCTCTTCAAGCCCGACGGATTGCAGCACTTCATGTGCCAGCCCCGAGCAATCGAACGACGAGAAATCTTGGCCTCCCCATGAATAAGGCGTGCCAAGCCAGTGCCATAAATATTTAATAGCTTTTTTTCTGAGATTCTCTATTGCTGTTGGTTCGGTGGAAGACATCGGCCTAAGAGTAAAATACTAGGCCAATGGTGTATTTGTCAAGCAAGTTTTGTCATAGATGCTTATATGTTTTTTTCTTTCTCTCTAATATCACTTTGTGAATTTCAGCATCGCAAGTCTCGCAGTTATGCTTTTTTTTGCATAGCTTTATTCTCTTTCTGGCTTCGTGCTCGGTTATAGGCAACCAGCTCTTGTGACGCCACTCTCCCCAAATGTAAAGTTTTCTTACATCCATATCGCCCATTGCTGAGCAGCTTATTACGTAGAATTTTATTTTTGCCATTCTATTTCTTTCGTCTTTGCCCACCCCTGACCCTTATTTCCAGGTTTACTTACTCTGACTTTCTGACTGAGTTCAGCACTTTCTTAGCACCATTTGCTAATGCCCAGGCTGCTACCGCTACTAAGAATACATTGAAATTCAGACCATAGCCTGTCTTCAGAGCTGCGTAGATAGCAACACCAAGAGCAATGAAAAATGACAGCAGCACTGAATACCAGCCTCGCCAGTTCTCGTCTGAGATATTGAACCAGTTCTTAATCCAGCTCTTTACTGTCTGAGTCAGAGCAACGACTAATGCAACGATTGCTTCAAGCCCCATGATTCTCACCTCCTTTCAGAAAAATTCACAAGAATGTTTATCAAAAACAAAAACATTCTTGCCAAAACCTAAGGCTAATCCAGCATATAACCACATTTTATTAAACGGATGTTCTTTTCGCCAGTTATTCATGAGAGATACATCTATAAACAAATCATCGGAATTTTCTGGAATAAATAAAATAGCAGGCTTAATTCTTTCCATTTTCTTCCTTCACCACAGCCAGCACCACTTTGAGTATCGCTTCAAGAGGCGTTGTACCAAAGGCCGTTTTGACATCTCTTTTTCCTAATTCTAACTTTGTAGAAGCTGAAATAAAACTGCTTCTTGTTTGCATTGATAAGGTTATATAGATAAATCCTTTTTCTTCAAGCCACTCTATCGCATCTTCAAATGTCCAAAGAGGAATTATTTCTTCAGGATATAGATACATATTCTTAGCTAAAACGATTCCTTCTTTTATAGAGTGAAGCACCCCAACTATATCTCCCATACAATCATCTGGCCAACTTGCGATAACTTGCTCGTATTCAGTAATCGGTTTCTCATAATACTTAGCGATTTCTTTGCAAAGCTTTGCCTCTTCCTTTGAGACCATCATTTCTCCTCCTTTTTTTCTTTCTAAAGATTCTAAACCCCATGTCGTCTTCCATCTTGGCTATACAGAGCCACACCCAAGCTATGAAAAATAATAAGCTAAGTGCGACTAATATCTTCATTTTTCTTCTTCTGGCCAGATGTCCTCTAAGTCCTGCTGATATATTCTAATAGCTCTTTCCAGTGCTTCTAGCTTCTCTTTCTCGAGCTGGTTGATTTTTTCCTCAAGTTGCTTATTCTCTTTCTGAAGTTCACTGTACCAGTAATTTGAACCATGATATGCGCCTATAAAGCCAACAGCTAAACCAATGAAAAAGCCTATAGCCAGCATCAAGAGCGCTAAGCCAGACTTACTGAATCTTTCTACAGCCATAGCGTATTCCTTGGTCGCCTGGATTCAAATAGCTTTGCAATGAGAATAAATGGCAAAAACAATATCACAACAGCCGTAAAAACAACAAACGCAATAATGCAAGCTATAGTTTTGAATATAAAGCAAAGAATGTTTATTATTTTTTCAACCATTCGCACCCCCTGCTCTTCTTTAAATTAATTTTAAGTTTGTTGTCTATAATTTTAGCTATAAGGAAAAATTCGCCTTTCCCATAAGCAAAAGTATCTATCCTGTTGTTCGCTCTCTTTATCCAGAGCATCGGCATGTCACTCTCAGTCCATGGCACTTTGTCGAACTTCTCTTTTACTGGCTTGATTGCTGGTCTGCTACCAGCTTTGGCTTGAATCCAGAGCGTTGTATCTCCTCTCTTTGCTATGAGGTCTATACAACCCAGTATGTCTCTCTGAGATTTGAATCTACCGCCAATCTCTTCATTGTGCACAAGCCAGCCTTTAGCTTCAAGCCATTCCTGAATCCAGCGTTGAAAGGCTGTTGCTTTTCTTCTTCTTGTTGTAGTCATTTTTTTCTGTCTAATGAATAAATTGAAAGAAACTTTCTCCCTCTTTTAGCATCACATCAGCCTTGGTCTATGGGTCTATAGTCTAGATTGTCAACTCTTGCTATGATTTCATTAATCAATTGCTCAGTCGTGGCGCAGCCAAGGTGAGGTTCATACATATATACTACCAAAATCTTAGCAAACTCTTCTGCTAATTCAGCATCCATTTCTTTACTTGAGGTTTTTTCGCCACACCAAGCCTTGACAGCTTCCTGTCTTGCAAATACCATACGTCTTTCATATTCTTTTTTTTCTAAATTTTTCATTTTTCCCCCTTATATGGACAATCTTCTAGATTGCCACAGAATTCAGATGATAATCCCTGCGGGTCAAACCAAAAACACCCATCACACTCTGGATGATCTTGAAAAAACATATACAGAGTAAGCTCTTCTTCAGATGCTACATAGTCAGCCTTGTGAATACGATATTCAGCTTGTTCGGTCATTTCTCTTTCCCTATTCTTTCAAGTTGATCAAATCGCAGCTATTCATTGCAGCCAAATAACTTAGAAATAGCTAATTGTTTCATTGTTCCTCGACTTTTTTATTACTATTATTTGTAACAGCATTAATCAACTCAATAATGTCTCTCTTAATCTCATCCCTAGCAGCCTTGCTCGCCTCTATTCCTTTCTTGATATTATTCATGGTGATGTGTTTCGTAACATATATTTCAATCAGGGTGTTCCTTGATGGAAGGAAAATACTTAACATTAATGACAAAATAAATACAGGAGTAGTGATTATGATTATTTTCTTCCAAAGTCTCAGCCAATTCTCTCCAAACTCCTCTTTTTCAGTATCGCAAATAAACCATCCAACAATGCCCATTAATAATACAATCCCCGCAAGTACTGCGAAAACCGTGAAAACATATTTAATTGGATTGACCACCGAAAGCAGATAAATAAACCATGGACTAATTATAGGTGTCATTTTTTATTCTCCTCTCCTCCCCCAGATTACTTCATGCTCAAATTCAATAGGGTAAAGACATTTAGGACAATAAACCCTGAATGGATATACTCTAGACTGTTTCAAAAATGCTTGACAACACCTTGATTTGTCCAAACCAAGAACAATCTCTCGTTTAGTTATCTCTAGTCTCTTTCTCACTATTTCTCCTCCTTTAACACAGCCAGCACCACCTTGAGTATTGCCTCAAGCAGTGTTACACCAAAAGCCGTTTTGATATTTGGTTCTGATTTCGTATAAGGTGATATAAAGACACTCTTTGGTTGCATTGATAAAGTCATATACACAAATCCTTTTTCTCTCAGCCACTCGATTGCATCTCCCCATGTCCAAAGAGGCACATCTGGTTTCTTATGCTCAGTATCAACCAGCATTCCTGTATTCAATAACACTTCCCTAGATAGGCCGCTTATGAAATAATCACCCTCATTAATTTCTTTCTTATAATATCGAGCAATTTCTTTACAAAGCCTTATTTCTTCTTTGCTAAATCTCATTTCTCCTCCTTTTGATAACAAGCTCTTGAGGAAATCCAGTTCTCTCTGAGCAAGCTCTTTACAGGTGGAGCAATAGACTTTCATCTTCTTTTTATTTTCGTGTTTTACTATATGGTGGTTTACCCAATCATTGTAAGGAGTCTTAATACAACCAAAACGACTAGTCTTCTCATTAATTGGACAACCCTGACATCCTTCATCAAAAAATAATTCACATAAAGGACAATTATCTGCTCCCTCGTCAACGCCCGTCCCTTCAACAATCCTTTCCCATTTCTTAATAGACCCCTTGAGTGCTTCTAAGGTTTTAGCGTCCATTGGTTTTTGCCTTTATTTTTTGTGCCAAATCAAAAACTTCATCATTATGGATATTTTTTATACCCGTTTCCTTCATAGCTTGTTTCAACGGATTTATCCATTCTTCATCTATTTTGAACCATATCTTCGCTGGATTATCGAGGCTTTCTGAAAATTCATACTCTTCTGGATGTTTATTTTTATCCACCCAATAGCTTTTGAGTTGATATATAGCACCACAACAACTTGATTTTGCTTCTCCGTGAAAAAGCCTCCACATAAATTCAGCCTCTTTTAGCGGCGTTCCACAGATAGGACATTTGTCTTTTATGTGGTTTAGAATAAGCCTATCTTCTCCATTTACTCTAATTCTTTCCATTATTAGCCCCTTAAATAATTTATTCTCTCTCTGTTCTCTTCAATAATCTCTTCAATTCATCAATCTTATTCTGCTTTCTTCTCACAGCATCAGATAGCTTGCGCTTTTCCTCTTTCAGTGATATCAGCTCATCTTCAATGTCACTGAACGCCGCACCAAAAAAGATTGAAATGCCAAACATACCGATGACGAAACCTGCAAAGAAAATTAAGATTTTAATAATCATATAAACCTCCTATTCCCAATCTATTCCAAAACGATTATAAAGCTCTGCATTAGGCCGCCGGTAAAATTTAGTTAGAAAATCAACAATCTCCCTATCAGGCTTTGGATAAGATTCTTTCTTTATCGGATTCTTTTTCTTTGGGTCATAATACAAAATTTTTTCTATCTTTTCAGGTATATTGAGGAAGTGATTAAGAATGAAATTAACCACATCTTCAGGCATCTTAAAAAATGTTTCTGCTTTTATGATAAAAAACTTAGTCCTCTCATAGAGACTAACCCAATGTTTTAAATACTCTGTATATCGGCCTCTTTTTAGCAGCTCAGAGTCCGGATTGAACAAGTCTGACTTCGGTATCTTGTCTCTCCAGTGCCAATAATTTGACCATGCTCTATCAACAGGATTTCTTAATAGAACAATAAACTTATGGCTTGATTCAGGCAAATCTCTCTTGATTCTTATAGATGCTGCGAATGAGTACAGGTAACCTGGTGTCGTATCAAAAGATATCTTCTCTTTTTCTGAAGCGAAAAATTTCTTATAATATCTGAGTCCTTTTTGATAGTTATAATCCACATCGAAAAAATGTATTTCTTTCTTCTTAGCAGGTGCTATTAATTTCGCTTGATTGAGTGTTTCTCTGAGTGAATTAGTGCCTGAGCGACTTGCACCGATGATAAAAAAGTCTGGAAGTCTTTTCATCATATTCTTTTCTCTCTTGAAGCATTAAACTTAAAGCTTTGGTCTATCTTTCATTATGCCACCGACAGTTTTTTTTGAGCTTAGCTTCTCCTCTTCAATAATCTCAAGCTGACTTTCATCGATATATTCACTATCAGGCATCTTATTGTTATCACCGACTTTTGGTTTCACGCCATACTGAATGCAGCCATTTAAGTACTCTACTCTAGAATATGCTATACCCTCAAAGCCTGTTATCTTGTCTCTGACTTTGGTCCCTAACTTAATTTTTTTTGCCATTTTTTACCTCCTTTAAGAGTTTTTAGGGCTAGCTCCGATTATGAAAAACTTAGGCAGCCTATTCATTGTCTTCCCTTTTATTCTGTTTAGATAAAATCTTCTTCATCTTCTTCATTAAATCCCTCACTGCTACAATTTCTTTCGGAGCTGTAATAAAAATATCTTCAGGATAAATCCGTAACCACCATTTACAGACATCATAAAGTCCTGCTTTTCGGCCGTTTTCTAAAAAAAGCTCTATCATTTTTCCTCCTATTTATTTTTTCTCATTCAAGATATCAATAGCATCTTTCAATTCTTCAATCTCACTATCTCTATCTTCTTTTATATTATTAATATTCCAATCGACTTGATGATACTGCAAATTTTGTAAGAATCTCAACCTCAAAAGAAGTTGTCTTATAGCTCTTTTGAATCTTCTCATTTCGTTTTTCCCTCTTGTATTTTTTTCCACCATGATTGACCATAGTTTACCCTCATATATGGACAAGCACCGTCCTTTCTGATTTTTTCATACATAACCTTATCGGGTGAACCATGATTCCGTTCGATATTATATCCTGGGTAGAAGCTTCCGAATCCAGTGAAGAGTGCGTCCGCATAGATTCTGGCAACAATGGAAGCTGCACTCACTTGATATATGATTTCATCAGCATTGACCATGCATTCAACTGGTATAGCAATCTTGCTTTTGAAATAATTCATCCAGCCTTTTGAGAAAGGTCCGTCAATGACTGCCTTCTCAGGCTTGATGTTCATCCCTAAGAGCTGCAAATATAAGCTCTCAAGAGCTGAAGCTATAGCATAGTTACGAGCTTTATAGATTCCAACACTGTTTATTGAATTTACCGTTGCAGGT
Source organism: Candidatus Pacearchaeota archaeon (assembly GCA_017608705.1). GTDB lineage: Archaea > Nanobdellota > Nanobdellia > Pacearchaeales > GW2011-AR1 > JAFCFJ01. The sequence goes on along the minus strand of JAFCFJ010000013.1, from coordinate 2,029 downwards.
ACTATCGAATAAATGCTGTGATAATGCAGCTTCCCGAACAACTTTAATCTCTGTTTATGAGTGAGCTTCTTAGAATCTTTCACCCCATGCACTTTTTTCAATGCATATAGAGCACAAATTATACAATCACCAGCTAAGCTTGGACTGTAATTACACTCACCTAGTCAACACCGATTATTTTCGGTGTCATGGGCATCACCTCCTTTTCATGTAACTCAAGCAGCTTCAGTCAATTCGCTTTCCTTTCTGTGATTTCTGAAGCAAGCTGATAAATCTTTTCTTTTGTTTCCTTGCTCGATTGTATCAACAAGCCTGTTACCTCTCTCTATTTCTCCTATTTTTCTGTTAAAATCTTCCATAATGACTGATAATGCAGAAATAACTGCAGCCTCATCAATAGCAATATCTTCAGGCATCGGCAGTTTTATTCTAAAAATATCAGCTGCAGTTAGCAGGCCTGCGTAAAAGCCGGTACAAAAACAGTTAAACTCTGGCCTCTCAGCTCCAAACATCTTTGAAGCAAAGCTCCAAACATCTTTGAAGCAACTAAAAAGCTCAAAAGATAATCCTCATTTCTAAATTCTCTTTCTTGTTTAGTCATTTATACCTCCCATATTTTTTTTGATATATTTCAAAAGTATTCATTAAGCTCATGCTCAAGCTCAATAATCCTTCCAGAGTTTTCATCAAATCTTGCAACCAATGGAAACGGCCCCCCTCTTTTATTTTTCAATAGCTTCATACAGATTTTTCCCTTCCATTTTGAGGATGCCCCTTCTTTCAAGCTGGGATTCCATACGCCAATAATAAAATCTGAAAGCTCTTCAATTTGTCCCGATTCTCTCGCCATAGAAATTGAAACAGCCTCCCACCCACCTTCACCTTTTCTCGAGATCTGGACAGCTAGAAAAATAACAACTGACTGATTTTTGGCAAACTCCTTTAGCTCTCGTATCTTTCTTGTAGTCTTTTCATATTGGCTGCCTGCCTTTTCTTCTTTCAAAAGCTGAAGGAAGTCGATAAATACAATTTTAAGCTTATCTCTTTTTGTCAACTGCTCTATTTCAGATACAGAGTACACCTTGCCGTAAAGATTTACTCTCTCATATCGCCTTAATAGCTCCTGAAAGTTAATATTTGCTTCCTTCAGCTCATCCTGAATATCCCATCGGCTTTTTCCAAAGAATATCTGTGCTATCCTTTCAAAGATCGCAGGCTTTGCCATCTCCAAAGAAAAGAATCCAATCCTCTCATCATCCATCAAATTTCCAACAAGATGTTCCATTATATTCAGCATTAGAAATGTCTTAGCTGTGTAGGTTCTACCAAAGATAGACACAATCTCACCATAGCTAAATGAGCCTATAAGTCTATCAAATGAAGGAAGACCTAATGTTATATTTGTTTTCTCCTTGTTCTTCCATTCAAGAAATTCCTCATAAGCAGCCTCAAACTTTTTATCTTCTTCTAATGTTTCTATGATTTTAGCTTCATTAATGATTTGATGTATTTTCTCAAAGTCTACATCTGGGAGCTTAGCCTGTTTTTCAACTTCAGCTAAAAGTTTCTTTTGTGTTCTGACTGTTTTTATGAGCCTTATTTTCTCTTTTATGTAAGCCGACACACCAGAAGGATAAACACCCTTCAGGGTATCAAGGAGTGAAGCCAAATAACTCTCTCTTATCTTTCCTCTGCTTAAATCAAACACCGTTGCCCAGTCTATTATTGAGCGGCCTTTGTACAAGCCTTTTAGTATCCTATACAGCTCTCGACTTTCAGCACTCTGAAAAAAGTCTTCATCACAATTATCAATAACCAAAATAATATTATCCGGCCATTCAATGACAGCCGCTAAAATCGCTTTCTCAGTTTCTATCATTTTTTCCCTTTATTTTTTGATTCTATTTTATCTAAAAGCTCATCAAATTCTTTTTGTGTTGATTTAATTCCTTTAGTGCCACCTGACTCTTGAACTCTAGAAAGCCATCTGGATATAAAGGCTCTATATTTTTTTTTCTTCTTATTTGGA
>JAFCFJ010000034.1 GCA_017608705.1 Candidatus Pacearchaeota archaeon | reverse complement strand
ATAACTAATGTTTTCTTTTGGTCAGCTCTTTTGCCGGTTCCGGCCATACCCTTGCCGCCTTTGCTACCCTTACCTCTATGTTTCTTTCTTGAGCCATAACCATGTGTTGTCTTGCCTCTAAACTTCCTTGATTTTTTTCCTTTTTTTATCCTCATTTTTACAACATCCTCTCGATCAATTCCTTAATATTATCATGCTTGCCAAGCACACCTTTCGGATAATGATGCTTGCTGTCTATACCGCCACGTGGCGGATGCAATCTGAAAAATGGCTTGACGCCAAGCTCTTCAAGTTTTTTGCCAGCAAAAAATTCTTTTGCTATTTTTTTAGCCTCTTCTTCGCTTATAGACTTGCCATCTTTTTTCTTTCCTCTTGCTGCCAGCAACCTGGCCATAAATTCCTCATCTATCTTGCCATAAGCAACAAAATCTTTTACCTTTTTTACCATTCCTATTATTTCTGGTTTTTCCTCATAGACAGCGCAGACAAATTTACGTCTGAGCCTTAATCTGTCAAGCGTCTCAGCTATTTCTTGTCTAATTCCTACCCTACCTGCAATTCTTACTATCGCTATCATTTTATGTATTGTGTTGTTTTTTTCAGCGCTTCAAGACAAGCCTTAACATAATTTATCGTTGTTCTTGTCTGGCCGAAGCTCCTGCTATACACATCTTTGATACCTGCAAGCCTCAATAGCTTTTTGCCTTCATCTCCGATAACCAGGCCGGTACCTTGTGGCGCAGGATACAACACAATGCGGCAACTTCCGCATTTACCTTCCACCCTATATGGAATACTATGAGGCTCGTTGCATGAGCAATCAAAACTACCGCAACCGCGCTCAATTCTTGTTATATTGAGCTTGGCATTTCTTATTGCTTTTTCTCTTGCAGGCAATGTTTCCTTCGCTTTTCCATAGCCAATACCTACATGGCCTCTGCCGTCACCAACCACAGCCATAACACCGAATGTTGGCACATTACCTTCAGCTGTCTTTTTTTGGGTTTGTCTCCACAAGCGTCTCTTGCCCCCACCGAACTTTCCTTTAGCTTGACCAATAGCAAAAAAATCTATTTGCAAGTCTGGAAGCAAGTAATCAACAATCTCTGGCTCCAAGATTTTATATTTTCCTATGATCTCGTCTATATCCTTGATTTTACCTTCCTTGACCATTTTGCCTAACTTTGTTCGCGGTATCCATTCACTTTCCTCTGGCTTTTCTCCCTTTACCACTTCTTGCGCTTCTTCCTTCTCTATCTTCTCTTCCTCCTCGCTACCGCTATCCTTAGCTTCGATTTTTTCCTTCACTTCTTCCTTAGCTTTTTCCTTTTCTTTTGGCATTTTCTATTTAGTTTTCTTTGTCTATATTAGCTTTTACTTTCTTAAGAATATCAGCGTTAAATTTTTCCATGTGCTCACCATTAATACGGTCTTGTGATGGCAACACTTTTGCTCCTTGCTAGACCTATGTCGAGTATTGCCTTGCTTTCGTTTATTTTTAACATTTTCTTTCCGAGCAAATAGCCTGTTAGATAACTCGCAGGTATAGATTTCAAACTACCGCTTAGTTCCTGTGGCCATCCATATTTGAGCAAGTGCTTTGATGTCACTCCAATAGCAACGCTGTCTTGCGCTTCTTTGCTTTTCACAAGTTGTGCTATTATGTAGCGATTTGTTTTTCTGACTACAACCCTCGGCTTTCCACTCTTGAGCAAGGCTATCCTTGCCCTATAATCTGTCTTTCCTTCACGTCTTCTTCTTTTTGGAACTTTCATTTTTCAAATTTCTCTATAGCTTCCTTAAGTTGAGCCTTTGTTTTTATTATGCTTGCTTTTATTTTTTTCCTCAGTTCCCAGTATTGTAGCAAGCTAACCTTGCCTTGTTTTTTCAACTCACGCAAATAGTTGCGTAGCCTGCGAACACGCGCCACATACTCTTGTTTTCTTTTTTTCACAATCTTTTTCCTGCTACCTATGCGCCTTCTTGTCTTGCGTTTTTTCTTCTTCCTTTTTCCTTTCTTTTCTTTTATCATTATAGCACCTTCTTTATAAAGTTGCAAAATGTCCTGCCGGGTTATAGCATTCTTTATATCATCTAAGCGTGATATAGCGAAGACTATCCTATCCTTGCCAACACCAAGCGTCCTTGCAGCAAGCTCGCGTTTTTTGTCGAGTTTCATTTTTTCTTCTTGCCTCCTTCGAGTTTTTCTTCCTTAGTTTCTACTTTCTTAGCTTGCTTTTCCGAAACCTTCTCCTTTTTTACCTTTTCTTCCTTCTTGTCTTTTTCAGCCTTAGCTTTTTTCTTTTGCTCGAGTTCTTTCAAAAATTTTTTCACATTAACATTAGCGACCGGAATTTTATTTTCAGCTGCAAGTTTAACTAGCCTTAGCTTTTTCTTCTTGCCAACTTTGCCTATAATCGCGATTTCATCCTGTTTTATGGCCAGCAATTCCTTCTCATTTTTTACAACTACGGGTGTCTTGCCCTCTATCTTACCTCTCTCGTTCTTTGCTTTTCTGTAGCCTATCTCAACTGGCTTTGGCTTGCCTCGCTCTTTCCTCCTTATTTTGTTGTCGCCTATTCCAGGCTTTCTCCATTTCTGCGCCCTTCTTCGCTTTAGCCTTTTCAGTCCCTTATGTGGCCTGACAAATTTTTTCTTCGCCATTTTACAATATTTTCTTCTTCGGTTTTTCTATTATGTAGATTCCGTCCTGAAATATACGCCTATCGCGATTTGTAATCCTCGTTGCCTGCTCTATGTTTGCTGCTGTCTGTCCTGCCTTTTCTATGTCATGTGAGCTTACTTCTATGATATCATTATTTATGCTTACATCAACACCCTCAAGGATCTTTGCCCGCCTCTCTTTGACCTCGCCAAGAAAATTTTTTATCACAACCTCTCTCGCGCTCTCGTCAACAGTTACATTCATGGGAAAGTGCACAGAGCATATCTGCAGTTTATATACGAAGGGTTCTTGCAGACCTTTTATCATGTTCATAAGGTGTGCTTTTATCGTGCCTAACTGCTTTTTCTCACGTCTTGTTGCATTATCGGCATGCAAAATTATCTTTCCGTTCTCTGCTTTAATCTCGATGAGGCGTGAAATCTTTCTCTCTATCGCTTTCCCATCTTTTTCCATTTTTATTCAAAAGAAATAAGCTATGAGCGTGCCTCCCAAGCCATGTTGCATTGCTTCAGTATGCAGCATTAGCCCTTTATTAGTTGAAATCACAATGTAGCCAAAATCACGTGCTGGCAAGTAACGCCTTATATATTTGTCTATACCGTCTTTTTTCACATAATATCTTGGCTTTATAGCCTTGCATTCATTGAGCTTCTTGAACACTATGCGTAGCTTTTTCTCTTTCTCATTTAAACTGTAATCTATATAGCCCTCACGCTTCATCAAATCGAGAACACGCAAGAGTAATTTGGAATACCTACCGGTAACTAACTCTTGCTTTTTTGCTCGTTTTGCATTCATTATCATGTTCAACACATCCGCTACTATGTCCTGACTCATTTTAGCTATACTTTTTGAAACCAAGCTCTTCAGCCATTTCTCTGAAGCATTGCCTGCAGAGATGTATTCCATACTTATTTATATGTGCGCCAAATCTCCCGCATCGCTCACATCTACGAGCAGCAACGCCAAATTTTCTGTCTTTTGGCGTGCTATGTTTGAGGAAACGCTGCAGTATTGCAGGCTTTGCTCTCAACTGCTTCAACATTTTTCTCCAGTCGCTGGCTGTCATTTTACCTCAACTCCGAATTTTTCTTCTAAAAA
>JAFCFJ010000033.1 GCA_017608705.1 Candidatus Pacearchaeota archaeon | reverse complement strand
CATCTTTTCTTGCTTTTGCCCGATTCTTTATAGCATTATCGTATAGCTTCATCTGAGCAGCTATTGCCTTTTCAGCAGCCTTTTCAGCAATTTTATGCTCAGGGCCAAACAAGCTTTTGCCTATCATGTCTTTGAAGCTTTCTTTAAGCTCATTCTCGTATTTAATCCGCTTCATTGCAGCATCGAACATCAAGCTTATCGTAAGCCTTTAAAGACTCAGCTCTTGCTAGAGCTTCTGGAGATTGTGCACCAGTCACAAAACTCTCATACCCTTCTTTCAACTGCATTGTTGCAAGGTATAATTTTTGTTTAGCTCTAGTTTCTATCTCATCAATCTCAACATTCTTCTTTTGCTGAATTGCAACTTTTTCAAGCGACAAGACATACTCGTGAAGCAAATCTCTGAACTGAATAAACATTGCATGATAGTTCTTCAGTGACCCATCCTCATATGGCCCTGTCACAGAAGCAGCAAGCTCAGCTATTTTATCTTCACTACCAAGCTCCAAAGCCTTCTGCATATCACTGAAATATGTTATATTCTTGAATGGATTAAGTGAAGCAGCAATTGTCTTTGATTGCTTATCAAGGAGGTTATACATTGCTTCCCATCCTTCTTTTACAAGACCTATAACATATAGCACCCCCCTTAGTGTTGCTATTATTGCATCAGCCCAGGCTTGAAAATCACTCTTATGCTTTTCAAACCAACTTTTTGCATCATATAATAAATCCTTTAGCCCTCCTTTGTAATCACTAAAGATTGACACTGATATGTCGCTCACCACTGATTTAAGCATCTTCCATGACGACAAAACATTGTCTTGCATAATTAAAGCAGCTTTCTCTGCTTCTCCTGCAGACATATACGCTGCCTCAGCAAGTTTTTCATAGCCAGCTATATTATCCTTTAATATAAGTATGCTCTTCAAAGAGATAAGACCATAATCCTTTCTTACTCTTGCTGCCAGCACCTCTGCCGCAGCGACTTCTCCATACCTCCTTACAAGTTTGGCCTGCTCAGCATTATACGCCTTTAATACATCGATGAGCTTTGAGCCAACTGCCAAACCAAGACCTTGTGCTGCCTTTTGTGTCCTAATAAATGCTTGCTGTAAGTTCCTACCAGCAATGCCAGCTTTTACACCTGATTGCGCTAATGTGCCTATCATAGCAGATACTTGTTCTATTTCATAGCCAAGAGCATGGGCAACAGGGGCAGCAAACTTCATCGCTTGCCCCATCATCTCGATATTCGTATTAGACCTTGTTATTGTTGATACCATAACATCAACAACATTATCAAGCTCTTCTGCCTCCATGCCAAAAGCTCTGAGTGTATCTGTTGCAATGTCTGTTGCTCTACCAAGCTCCAATTCACCTATAAGAGCAAGATTCAGTGTGCCTGGTAATGCAGCTATTGATTCTGTAGCATCAAAGCCAGCCATAGCAAGAAATTTTAGTGCTTCAGCTGTTTCTGTAGCAGTGAACACTGTCCCAATTGCCATCTTCCTTGCTGCTGCTTCAAGCTTCTCAAACTCCTTAGCAGTAGCACGTGATACAGCCTTGACAACAGACATTTTTTGCTCGAACTCTATACCAGCACCAAACCCTGATGTAACCCCTCTCCAAGCAGAACGCATAGCCATATAAGACGCTGTTACCATTGCAACATGAGGGATGAGAGACATGAAGCCTCGCTTCTGCTTAGAAGCTGCTTTTGTGACTTTATCCATCCCTCCAGCAGCTGTGCCAGCACTCTTTGAAAGCTTTGAATGTGAAGCGCTTATTTTATTAAAGGATGCATTGATATTGGAGGTGGCAGTTCTAGCCAGAGTCTCCAATCTGGTAAGGTCAGTCTGATACTTGCCCATCCTAACCCGCACATCTACATATGCAACACCTATGCGCATCTAATCACCCTTGTGCTTTTGTATCACTCCGCATGCTTGACAACATAGTCCTATAAAGATTGTGAACTCTTTCAAAAATAGTCCTGTCTTTAGTCCCCATCATATCCATTACAAGTTTCAATGATAAAAGGTTTAAGTCCACTGGGCCATTAAAACCCATTATATGCTGATTCTGTACTCTGAGATAAATTTCATCACATCTTGGCTCCTTGCCAGATAAAGCCCAAGCTTCTTCACAAACTTTGCAATCAGGCTTGGTGTGTAGCCTCTCGACTACTTTGATCAGTTTTTTTCCAATTCCTCTTCATAAACCTCAACATCTTCTGAGAGCTGTTCGACACAATTGCCAATAAAAGCAGAAAACTTTACAGACCCACGCATAAGCATGATCTTGTTTTTTGTTGTACAAGGAATAGCATTGCCGTTGCTATCTTCAACGCCATCCCAGCCAACTATAACATAATCCCAAAGCATCTCACTTCTCATTGACTTGTTCTCTTCGATTACTTCGTGTCTTTGGCCCTTTCTGAAAACAACCTTTTTCTTTGTGCATTTTTTTTCAATCTCATCAATTATCTCACCATTTGCTAAGCGGATCGTCACACCATTATCTTCATCTTCAAATGGAAAGAAAACGCCCGGATTCAGATCTTCTAAATTAAATTTCATCTTACACCTGCCCCTTTTTGCTAGTTAAGTTGTAAAACCCCTTATTTTTAAATTCAGCAGGAGTTAAGTTGTAAAACCCCTTATTTTTAAATTCAGCAGGAGGGCTGGCAAGGGGCTATAACCAGCCTTTTCAAGGAATGAGGCGACATCTGCTACAATCCTCTATCCTGCCAAAAACCCATTTTAAATTAACACCATGACACCAGACACTTTAGCTGTGAAGCTAACAGTGGCAAGCCCAGACTTGTCCATTGAAATGTCATAACTCGTTATATTGACATGCGACACCTTACCAGATTGTCCTGTTGAAAGTGAACCAGGAGCAAAATAGCTCGTTGATTGACTAGGTGCATAATAAGATGTACTGTCAACATAAAGTCTTAGGCTTGTTACGTCAGTGTTATCAAGGTTATACTTCTGTAATGCTTGCTGACCAGTTGTATCTGCTGGGTCAAGGAAACCATCAAAAGAAACAGTCCCGCCATCTTTCATTCCAAACTCGTATGATTTCCAATTGTCACCAAACACAGATGATTCC
>JAFCFJ010000012.1 GCA_017608705.1 Candidatus Pacearchaeota archaeon | reverse complement strand
GTTGCTGGTGCCTTTGCTCTCCTGCACCAATTTTATAGGTTGCAGAAAAATGCAAGCATTGAACCGCAACAGGCAGAGCAAGCATTGAAGGAAAACGGCAAGACCATATATGACCCCGACAGCGGGCTTAATTTCTCGCGCATAGATATATTCTCAGCCCTTGTTTCTCTCGATGAAACAGCACCGCAGGTTTGGCTTGTTGAACCAGAGAACCAAAGCATATATGGGCTGTTAAGCAATGTAACCTTTACATGCAATGCAAGCGATGAGGTTGGCCTGAAAAATATTACACTTAGACTCTGGAATTCTTCAACGCTTTACTACAGCAAAAGCAAAAATATAAGCGGATTTACAAATGAAACAAGCTTCAATGTTACTGAGATGAGCGCAGGGGATTATAAATGGCAGTGCATAGCTTATGACATAGCAGGTAATAAAGGCACCAGCGTCAATTTCAGCCTAACAATAGCAGAAGTAGCTACTTGGCTGGTGGCGCCGGCAAACAACAGTTTCACAAATGAAACAATCAATATAACATGCCAGAGCAAGACAAAGCCTGGCACAAACCTAACAAATGTAACGTTGATGTTATGGAATAGTACAGGACTTGCTTACAACATAACCCAAGATATAAGCGGAACTGAGAAGATAACAAATTTCACAATAAATTTCTCTTCTCTCAATCTTCCAGAGTATGCATATGTATGGAACTGCCTGAGCTATAATAATGAAAGCAGCTCAAGCTTCGCTTCTAAAAACTTCACGCTTACCTATGATATTACCAGTCCAAACGCTACTCTTGTGTCGCCAGAAAACGCAAGCACATGGCAACAAAGCAACAGCGTAACATTCAGATTTAATGCAAGTGACAATTTCTTGCTTAACTATTGCTCAATATTCGTAGATCATGAATTAAAAGACAACATTAGCATTGGAGAAAGTTCTGGCACATACACCACGACTGTCAGTCTTGGCAATGGACAGCATAACTGGAGCGTGCAGTGTTGTGATAAAGCAAGGAATTGCAATACAAGCGCCACATGGTTACTTACAGTGAATTATCAGCCCATCAATGGCGGCGGTAGTAGCGGTGGAAGCGCAAGCACAGCCAGTAGTAGGAGCAATGAAAGCGAACAAAATGAAACCCGGGAAAGCATAATATGGCTAAGCAAAACAAACCTCCAGGAAGTGGCTGAGATAAGAATGAAACAAGGAGAAAAGGTATTATTTGAATTCTCTGGAGAAAACCATAGTATTTATGCCAAAACTGTGCTTGCCACGCTTGTTGTGCTGACAATAAACTCCACACCAAGTGATTATACACTCTACATCGGAGATGAGATTAAGGTGAAACTTGATAACGATAATTTCTATGACTTATGGATAAAGCTGGAAAACATAGAGAATGGTAAGGCAGTAATAAAAATCCGGCTAATTCACGAACAAGAAAAGCAAGAAAAAGCTGAGGAAGAGGCTGTAAATAAAACTGAAAATATCACGGAAAAAGGTGAAAACACAGAAGAGAATGCAAGCTTAAAAATTGTGAGGTTACTTCTAAATAATTTTATTGTGATCCTTGTTATCATCATAGCCTTCTTAGTAATTACCGCATTGAAACAGAGCAAAAAGAAAAGGGTTAAAAAATCAGAAAATATAAGAATAAAGGTTAAAGAATGAAAAAGCTATTACCGAGCCAGCGTGAAAAGAAACGTTATTTGCTGATAGAAACAAGAGAAACCAGTAAAACTCTAGAAGATGTTATATTGAAATTCTTAGGAGAGTTAGGCTATGCAAAGGCCTCTCCACTTGTTGTAGAAAAAAAAGACAAAAATATTGTTCTTGCCGTAAATAGGAAATACGTGGATGACGTTGTTACGGCCCTGCTGCTCAGCGGTAAAGATATGAAAGTAAAACTCAAAAGCGGAACCCTAAAAAAAATAAAAGAAGTCATCACTCGCTAATTCTTACTTCTGAAACAAAGGCAAAGATTTAAAAATAAACCTCGCTTGTGATATATGCGGAAATAGAAAAAATAATATTGTCGGATTAATTCCGGTTCTGAGATGGAAATGCCAATAGATATGCAACACCAGATAATGGGTTATGACCGGACAGCAACAATGTTTTCGCCAGAGGGATATCTCTTGCAAGTAGAATATGCAGAGAAAACTGTAAAGCTTGGTTCAGCAAGCATAGGCATGGTTTGCAAAGATGGTGTGCTCATAGTAGCTGACAAAAGGATAAAGGATAAGCTTCTTGTTCCTGAATCGGCTAGCAAGATATATGAAATTGATGAACACATCATCGCGACAGCTGCAGGAATCTTAAGTGATGCCCGCGTACTTATAGAGAGAGCACAATTAGTAGCGCAACAGCACCGTGTTGTATATGACACACCAATAGACGTAGAGGCAGTAATAAAAGAAATCGCGTCAACGAAGCAGATGTTTACCCAATATGGAGGAGCCAGGCCGTTTGGCGTATCAATAATGATAGCAGGAGTAGAAAACAAAAAGAAATCTCTATATGTAACTGATGTTATAGGAAACTATTTCGCCTATAAAGCTACTGCAATAGGTGAAAACGACGAGAAAATAAAAGAAAAGCTGAGGGAAAAATATAAGGATGACATCACAATAGAGGAAGGAATAAAACTCTCGATAAAAATTTTCAAAGAAATTCTTGGCAAAAATTTTGACATAAGAAGATTTGATGTAGCATGGATTAAGGAGGGAGAAAAAATAAAGAGACTTAGTGGAGAAGAACTCAAGCGTTACATGAAATAAAATGGTCAACACAGTAGCTAGACTTAAGGTTAGAGGAAAGAATTTTGAAATTGTTGTCGACTTAGATAGCGCACTTAAGTTAAAAGAAGGTCAAGGCAGTATTCACGAGACACTCGCTATAGACGCCATATTTACTGATTCAAAAAAAGGAATGCATGCGAGCGAGCAGGATATGAAAGAAGCTTTTGGCACTACAGATTTGTATGCCATAGCTGAAAGAATAGTAAAAGAAGGCGAAATTTTGTTGCCGGCTGAATACAGAGAAAAAGAAAGAGAAGAAAAAATAAAACAAGTTGTAGATTTTCTTGCCAGACATGCGACTGATCCAAGAACTGGAACCCCACATACACCAGAGAGAATAAAAAGGGCTATTGAAGAGGCAGGGGTAAATATAGAAAATAGACCTATTGAAGAACAGATACCAAAAATAATAGAACAATTAAGCAAAGTATTGCCAATAAAACTTGAAATAAAAAAGCTTGAAATAATTATCCCGCCGATGTATGTTGGCAAAGTGTATGGTGTGTTGCAACAATACAAAGAGAATGAGGAATGGCTCGATGATGGCAGCCTAAAATGTGTAGTTGCTGTTCCTACAGGATTGCAGTCGGAGTTCTATGATAAGTTAAACAAGCTAACAGATGGAACAGCTGTTACGAAGGAGGTTAAAGAAAATGAGTGAGGAAAAAAGAAAGATCGTGGTGCCCGGAGAAACGATAACTACCGAGCCAGGTTATCTTCCAGGAGAAGGAACAAGAAAAGAAGGAAATGCGATCATAGCAACAAGGTTTGGACTGGCAGATATAAACGAAAAGCTTGTTCGCGTCATTCCGCTTTCAGGAGTTTATATGCCAAGAAAAGGGAACACTATAATAGGTAAGGTTATAGATATCACATTCAATGGCTGGCTCCTCGACATCAATGCACCTTATCTTGCTTTTCTTCCAATAAGCGAGTGCCCATTTTTTATAGATAAAACAGACCTGACAGAATACTTTGATATAGGTGACATGATAATAGCAAAAGTTGCGCTTGTGAAGCATCGCGGTATAGATGTGACTGTAAAGGGCCGTGGCCTTGGGAAAATCAAAGATGGTTTGATAATAATCATCAATCCAAGCAAAGTTCCGAGAGTTATTGGCAAAGGAGGAAGCATGGTTAACCTCATAAAGAATGAGACAGAATGTAATATAATTGTAGGCCAAAACGGTGTGGTATGGATAAAAGGTAAAAGTATAGAGAGTGAGCTTCTTGCTGCGAAAGCCATACGACTCGTTACAGAAAAATCGTTTATCGAAGGACTTACAGAAATGGTACAAGAATTTCTGAATAAAGGTTAAAATGGTATACAAAAGAGTAGATGGTAGAGCATTCGATGAGATGCGGGAGATAAAGGCAGAAGTTGGCGTAGTCCCACGTGCCTTTGGCTCAGCAAGGTTTAGTTTCGGAAGCACAACTGCGATAGCTGCTGTATATGGACCAAGACAACTCCATCCGCAACACTTACAAGATCCACAAAAGGCATTGCTTCGCTGCTATTATGATTTAGCGAGTTTTTCTGTGGCTGAGAGAAAAAAGCCAGGCCCAACAAGAAGAAGCTATGAGATAAGCAAGGTAACAGAATGGGCACTTGCCCCTGTTGTTATGCTCGAAAATTTCCCCAACGCGGTGATAGATGTTTTCATAATCATAACGCAAGCCGATGCTTCAACGAGATGTGCCGGGATAAATGCTGCCGCGCTCGCGCTTGCACATGCTGGCGTTCCTATGAAAGAGCTTGTCTCTTCTGTTTCAGTGGGAAAGATAGACAAGCAACTTGTTGTTGATGTCTGCAAGGAAGAAGAAAGCTATGAGGAAGGTGAAGGCGCTACTGATATTCCTATGGCTTTTCTCAGCGAGAGCGGGAAAATTAGCTTGTTGCAGCTCGACGGCAAGATATCGCCAGAGGAACTCAAGAAAGCTATAGCGCTTGGAAAAAAAGCTGCAAAAAAAGTCTATCAAGAGCAAATTAAGGCTCTGAAAAAAGTTAAGGAGTAAAATGGAAACACCAAACCTCACGAAAAAAAGAATAGAAGAATATTTGAAGCGCGAAAAGCGATTTGATGGGCGCGGACTGCTTGACTATAGAAAGATAGAGATAGAGACAAATGTGTCAAAAAATGCTGAAGGATCTGCAAGAGTAATGATGTTGGCGAGCCCTATCCAGACAGTGAGGATGAGGGCGTGCTCATCACGACAGTAGAGCTTTTACCTCTTAGCTCAGAAGAATTTGAACCTGGTCCGCCAAAAATAGATGCTATAGAACTCGCACGAATTGTTGACAGGGGCATTCGCGAAAGCGGATATATAGATTTCAAGAAATTATGCATAAAGAAAGGTGAAAAGGTTTGGATTATCTACCTTGACATATATTCCATAAATGATGATGGAAACTTGATAGATGCTTGTTGTCTAGCTGCTGTGACAGCATTGAAGGTTGCACGAATGCCAAAATATGACGAGAAAAAAGAAAGAGTAATATATGGAGAATTCACAAATAAGAAATTACCGCTTACAGAAAGCATGCCTATAACAGTAACATTTCATAAGATAAACGACAAAATTGTTGTTGACCCGATACGTGAGGAAGAGGAGGCGAGTGTGGCAAGGCTTAGCATTGCTGTGTCTTTCACAAAGAAAGGGGAAAGGATAAATGCTCTACAAAAAGGAAATGAGGCAGCATTAGAAGAAGAGGAAATTTTTTATATGCTTGAAAATGCGCAAAAGAAATGTAAAGAACTCTTGAGGCTTGTTGAGAAAGAGATAAAATGAATGAGGAATTCACAAAATATGAGGTGGCAAGGATTATTGGGGCAAGAGCCTTGCAGTTAGCAATGGGTGCGCCAATTTTGCTCAAGCTTGATAAGGAAGAACTGGAAAAGCTAAACTATGACGTGATAAAAATCGCCGAGAAGGAATTCCAGGCAGGAGTGTTGCCAATTACAGTAAGGCGACCGCTGCCAAAGAAAAGAGAAGAAAAACTTGTTGCTGAAAAAGAGGAAACTGAGGAAGAAGAGAAGAAAAAGATAGAATTGGAAGAGAGAGAAACGCAAGAAATCGCGGAAGAGGGAGAGATCATGGAGCTGGCTAAGCCGGAGGACGAGACTGAAGAGGAAACGACCGAGAGCGAGGAGGAGGGGATAGAAATATAGCAAGGTGTGAGTAGTTATTGTATAAAAGTTTTTATAATACTTCTGCTTAGTTTTCTGATGCTGGTAAGGAGCGTGTATGCAAAAAAGCTGAAAAATTCTCGTGGAGAAGAAACTATAGAGGTTATTGTCAAAACAGAAAAAGGTGTTGTAAATGCAAGCGCACCCTTTGGCAAAAGCCGTGGAATACACGAAGCTAATGCTTTTGTTGAAAATGTTGAGCATGATGTCAGGATTATTAATGCACTAGATGTGCGAGTTCTGGATATAAAGCATAGGCTCGATATAATCTATGTTGAAAAGAAACTGCGAGGTAAGATTGGGGCTAATAGCATGCTTGCCTTACAGCTTGCATTACTCAAGGCACTGGCAAAAAAGCAAGGATGTGAGTTATGGCAGTTATTCACAAGAAGGTTCAAACCAGTGAGAATGCTCGGTAATGTCATTGGTGGCGGAATGCATAGCTCTGCAAGAAAACCTGAATTTCAGGAGTTTCTTTTCTCGCCGAGAACGCGACACATGGGGAAAGCGGTTTTGATTAACAAAAAAGTATATTCTATTGCACGAAGCTTATTGAAAAAGTATGATCCTAGATTTAAGGGCAAGAAAAATGATGAAAATGCATGGGAAACAACGCTGAACAATGAACAAGTATTAGAAATAGCAAACCTTGTTAGAGAAAAAGTAAAGGAAAGATACGGCGAGAACGTCGACATTGGAATTGACATTGCTGCCTCCACCTTCTATGATAAAAGAAGCAAAAAGTATGTATATGAAAATGTAAAATTGAGGAAACAAGAACAGATAAATTTTGTTGCAAGGCTCGCGAAAAAGTTTTCTCTTCTCTACCTTGAAGATCCGCTCCACGAGGAAGATTTCGATGGCTTTGCTATTTTGCGAAAGAAACTCAAGAAAATATTAGTTGTTGGCGATGACCTTACTGTCACAAATACAGAAAGGCTGAAAAAAGCTATAAAGAAAAAGGCGATAAGTGGAATAATAGTTAAGCCAAATCAGATAGGCTCGCTTATTGCTAGTGAAGAAGTTGTGGAGCTTGCAAAGAGACATGGAATAGCAGTTATTGTTTCACATCGTAGCGGAGAAACACTCGAAACAGGTATTGCAGATTTAGCGATAGGCTGGCATGCTGACTTCGTGAAGTTTGGCGTCGCAGGAAAAGAGAGGGAAGTAAAGCTGAAAAGATTGATAGAAATTGAAAAGAAAGCGGGTGTATAGTGATATTTTCAGCAAGATTTATAAAGCTATATTTCTCGCTTCGTCATAAGAAAATGGCAAAAGAAAAAGCAACAGCGGTGGCAGAAAAAAAGCTAGAAGGAATTATGGCACCGCTCACAGACTATTTGAAGTATGGTGTGAGTCTTGGCACACGTGTCATTATGCCAGACATGAAACCATATGTTTACAAAAGGCGTGCTGATGGCATAGCCATCCTCGATACGACGAAAATAGACAAAAAGCTAAAGGAGGCGGTAGATTTTCTCTCCCAATTTGAACCTGAAGATGTGATAATTGTTTGTAAACGAGAGGCGGGATGGAAACCCGTCGAGAAGTTTTCCGAGGTAACAGGAATAAAGGCTTTTACAAAGAAGTATCCTGCAGGCATCATAACAAATCCTGCATTGCCAGAATTTATCGAGCCGGAACTTGTCATTGTATGTGATCCTTGGCTTGATAAGAATGCAATTCATGATGCACTAATCACGAAAAAGAAGATAATGGCATTCTGCCATACAAACAACTATACAACACATTTCGATATGGTTGTACCTTGTAACAACAAAAGCTCAAGAAGCCTTGGTTTCGTTCTTTACTTACTGGCGAGAGAATATGCAAAAGCAAAGAACATGGACGTTGAAATAAAGTTGGAAGATTTTGTTTCTTAGCTAATTTTCCGACGGAAATTTCTTCCATTTCCTATGAAAAAGTAGCGAAAGATTTATAAAGCCAGCTCCACGATAGTAATGATGTCGCTGACCAGAATGAGTACCTTAAATCATGCTTCATTAAGGTATGATGTACATGCAAGGGCAGCTAGCCCAGTGATTACAGTATGCTCTATGTTCTAGGAGGGAGCCGTGCTCCTCAAAATCCAGTTTATCCTGCTGGAGGCTGCGGCTCTCCGGCTTGCACTTAGACATGCAAGTCACTCCGCAAGGAGGGCGAACTGCTCAGTAACACGTAGCCAACCTGCCCTCGGGTCGGGGATATCCTCGGGAAACTGAGGGTAATACCCGATAGGTGATAGCACCTGGAAGGGGCTATCACCCAAAGCCTTCGGGCGCCCGAGGATGGGGCTGCGGCCGATTAGGTTGTTGGTGGGGTAAAAGCCCACCAAGCCTATGATCGGTAAGGGCCCTTAGCGGGGGGGCCCTGAGAAGGACCCTGAGACACAGGTCCTAGCCCTACGGGGTGCAGCAGTCTGGAATTTTTTGCAATGCGCGAAAGCGTGACAAAGCGAGCCGGAGTGCTCCTCTCATTAGAGAGGAGCTTTTGCCTGCTGTAAAAAGGCAGGCGAATAAGGGCTGGGCAAGACCGGTGCCAGCCGCCGCGGTAATCCCGGCAGCCCAAGTCGCAGCCACAACTACTGGGTCTAAAACATCCGTAGCCAGCCGCGTAAGTCTCTTGTGAAATCCTGCCTCTCAAGGGCAGGGCGCGCAAGAGATACTGCGCGGCTAGACACCGGGCGACGTGGGGGGTACGCCCAGGGTAGTGGTAAAATACGCTGATCCTGGGCGGACCAACGATGGCGAAGGCACCAGCACGGATGTGACGGTGAGGGATGAAGGCCAGGGGCGCGAACCGGATTAGATACCCGGGTAGTCCTGGCAGTAAACACTGCGCACTAAACATCGGTGTCTCCTCGGGAGACATCGGTGCTGTAGGGAAGCCGTAGAGTGCGCTACCTGGGGAGTACGGCCGCAAGGCTGAAACTTAAAGGAATTGGCGGGGGGGCACTACAACGGGTGACGCGTGCGGTTCAATTAGATTCCACACCGTGAACCTCACCAGGGGCGACAGCAGGATGAAGGTCAGCCTGAAGGGCTTACCTGACACGCTGAGAGGGGGTGCATGGCCGACGTCAGCCTGTGCCGTGAGGTGACCTGTTAAATCAGGTAACAGGCGAGACCCGCGCCGGCAGTTGCGATCCCGCAAGGGAGCACACTGCCGGGACTGCCTGCGCAAGCAGGAGGAAGGTGCGGGCGACGTTAGGTGAGTACGCCCCGAATCCCCTGGGCTACACGCGCGCGGCAATGCTGCGCTCAGCGGGATGCGACCCCGAAAGGGGAAGCCAATCCCTTAACGCGCAGCTCAGTTCAGATCGAGGGCTGCAACTCGCCCTCGTGACGCTGGAATCCGTAGTAATCGGGCGTTAGCAGCGCAACCGAGTTGTGTCTGGATGAGGCCCGTAAGGGACGAGTCCAGGCACGACGAGGTAGGGTAAGTCGTCACAAGGTAGCCGTAGGGGAACCTGCGGCTGGATCACCTCCTATAAGATTACAATTTCGTGACATTAACGACGAGAAATGCTGTGGTGGCCCATGAGTGAAAAGAGAAAAATATAAAAAGTAAGACAATAGAGCAGGAATAGGGCCCGTAGCTCAGTGGCTTAGAGCGCTGCCCTTGCATGTATATTAACCAAGCAAGGCAGAGGTCCCGGGTTCCTGGATCATAATCATTGATTCAGCTGATGAGACAGGTAGAGGCAGCCTTCTCGGCCAGAGAAGCTGCCAGATGGATGGCTCGGCTTGGGCCCTGACGAAGGACGTGGCAAGCTGCGATAAGCCCGGGCGAGCCGCATGCGGGCTTTGAACCCGGGATTTCCGAATCCGGAAACGGCTCCCGCAAGGGAGATCCCGAGAGGGAGAGCCACGCCGGGAATTGAAACATCTTAGTACCGGCAGGAAAAGAAAACAACATGTGATGCCCTAAGTAGCAGCGAGCGAAAAGGGCACAGGGCAAGCCGAATCTCCCCGCGAAAGCGGGTGAGAGATGTGGTGGGCCAATCGCCCCTAAGTCGACGAGCCGAAGTTGCCTGGAACGGCACGCCTTAGAGCGTGATAGCCGCGTAGGCGAAGTCGATATGGGGCCGGCCCAAAAGAGTAGCGCCTCCTGGATTGGAGGCGTGAATATGGCAGGATTAACTGCCAACCCTAAATATTGGCCCAAGTCCGATAGCGCACTAGTACCGTGAGGGAAAGCTGAAAAGCACTCCTCGCGGAGGGTGAAAAGACCTGAAATCTGGCAGCGACAGGTTGTTACGGCTTCTTGCCTTTTTTGGCAAGGAGTCGTAACGTCCGTTTTGAAGCACGGGCCAGGGAGTTGGCCCACGTGGCGAGGTTAACTCGCGCTGCTGGGCAGGGCGAAGTCCTCCGAAAGGAGGATGGAGGCCCGAACCGGTGCTGTGGGCATGCGCTCGGATGACCCACGAGTAGGGGTGAAAAGCCAATCTAGCCTGGCGATGGCTGGTTCCTGCCGAAATATGCCTCAGTATAGCCCTGTCCTTTGCTTGCCGGCGGGGTAGAGTACGGATGGGGTGTGCAGAGCCATTTGGCTACGGCACCCTTTCCAACTCCGAACCTGCCGGCTGCTCAGGACAGGAGTGAGGGGCAGCGCGTAAGGTGCTGTTCCGAGACCCAAACAAGGGAGACCGCGGTTAAGGCCCCTCAGTCCGCGCTAAGTGTACCGAAGCTTGTCGGTAGCCTGAGACAGCAGGGAGGTAGGCTTAGAAGCAGCCACCCTTTAAAGAAAGCGTAACAGCTCACCTGTCGAGGCTACCGGCGGCGAAAATGGACGGGGCTAAGCGCGGCGCCGATACCGCGGGCATGTTCCCATTTGGGAACATTGCGGTAGGCAGGCGTCCTCCTTGCTGAGAAGCCCTCTCGTAAGAGAGGGTGGAGCGAGGAGGAATGAAGATCCTGGCGTTAGTAAGAGCAGATCTCCCTGAGAACCGGGAGATGCCGGAAGGGCAAGGTTTCCTCGGCAATAGCAATTAGCCGAGGGTTAGTCGGCACCTAAGCCATGCCCTAACCGAGCATGGCGAAAGGGAAGCCGGTTAATATTCCGGCACTTTCTGGCCTCGCTTAGTGCACGACTTTGCTTCGGGGTAGGCAGGATCCCGGAAGGGATCTCGCCAGAGGAGCTCGTGAAGCGTAATGCTATGCAGCGAGCGAACTCTGGCGACGCGAGCTGCTGACCCCCGGAGCCCGTGAAAAGGTCGTGCATAGAGGCCAGAAAGCCGTACCGAGAACCGACACAGGTGCCCTGGCTGAGAAGGCTAAGGCATGAAAGGTAAAACCGGCCAAGGGAACTCGGCAAATTGGCCCCGTAGCTTCGGTAGAAGGGGTGCCTATGCTCGTCCCCGAATTGAGTAGGGGGCGAGTGTAGGTCGCAGTGACAAGGACCGCCCGACTGTTTACCAAAAACGTAGCCAGCTGCAACGCCGAAAGGCTTTGTATAGCTGGTGAGACCTGCCCAGTGGTGGTGTCCGAAACCTCCTTCCAAGGAGGCCAAGGCCCACCAAACGGCGGGCCTAATCCCTGAGGCTCTTAAGGTAGCGTAATACCTTGCCGTCTGAATGGCGGCTTGCATGAATGGTTTAACGAGGTGGTCACTGTCCCTGGCCGGAGCCTTCCGAACACACTTTCCGGTGAAGATGCCGGAGGCGCCTAGTGGGATGAGTAGACCTTGTGGACCTTCACTGCAGCCTGTCGTTGCAGCTTTTCAAGGGATACATAGGATAGGTAGGAGCGATGAAGCCTAGCTCCGGCGAAGGCAGAGCGCCGGTGTAATACTACCTATCCCTTGGAAGGCTGCTAACTCGCGAGAGGACAGCGGCAGGTGGGCAGTTTGGCTGGGGCGGCACCCTGCCGAAAAGATATCGGTAGGGCCCAAAGGCGAGCTCACCCGGCTTGGAAACCCGGGGCAGAGTGCAAGGGCAAAAGCTCGCCTGACTGCCTTCCGCACAGCGAGGAAGGCAGGCTTGAAAGAGGGGCCTAGCGAACCCACGTGCTCTTTTAATAGGAGCCGTGGATGACAGAAAAGGTACCCCAAGGACAACAGGCTGGTCGCGCCCGATAGTTCACATTGACGGCGCGGCTTGGTACATCGCTGTCGGCTCCCCCTATCCTGGCAGTGCATAAGCTGCCAAGGGTGTCGGAGTTCACGCGTTAAAAGGGGACGTTAGCTGGGTTAAGAACGTCGCGAGACAGTTTGTATTATATCTACTAGGCGCGCGGTTGCCTGAGCGGAACGAGGCCCCAGTACGAGAGGAACGGGCCTCGGGGGCCTCTGGTGTACCGGTTCTCACGGGGAGGCCGGGCTAAGCCCGAAGCCGCCCGCAAGACGAGGCAACTAAGGCCGCCATAGAAGATGGCGTTGATAGGGCCGGGGTGTAAGCTCCGAGGCAACGAGGAGCTCAGCCCGCGGCTACTAATAGCCTCAGCTGAGGAGGTTGCCTCTACCTGTCTCGATGTCATGCTCAAGCGAGCAGGGGAGCCGACTCTCGCTCTCCGTTAGGGAGAGTGAGGAAGGTCCGCCCACCCCCGGAATTGCCGAGGGAGGGCTCTGGAACAGAAACGACACAGCTCCTGCCTAGCAATGAACCTTGCGGGAAGCAATGAAGCAGGAGATTTGATGAAACGGCCATCCTGGCTGGTGCAACTCTTTCCGAGGCATAGACGAATGTCGGCACGTTCTTTTCCGAAAGGAAGAACGACAGAAGGCGGCCTAATCCCTGCTCGCGTTTTTTCTTTTTGGAGACCCTCTCAATCCTTGCCGGTTTTTCTTGTGAGTTAGCTGTAAGTTAATATTGTTTTCTTGAAAAGATTTAAAAATCTCTTAGCCGTGCGTGCGTTATGGGAGCGTAGCTCAGGGGGAGAGCACGTGGCTGAAGACCACGGTGTCCCGGGTTCGAGTCCCGGCGCTCCCACCATGCTCTCATAATAACAAACTTTTTAAAGCAAAAAATATATAGGACTTTGAAAAAGAGGTAAAATGTGTCTGGGGAAAATCAGGAACAACTTGAAAAATCTCTCACTTTGTGATCTGAGTCTATGCAAACTTAGCATGATTTCGCTTGGCCTATTTATCTCTGCTTTGTTCCCACAGCTAATTTTATACAAATGGTTATGGCTTATCCTCTTCGTAATATTTGGAATAAAACCGCTTGTACGGCTGTTGCAATGAAAAAGAAAGCAGCACTTGAATTGAGCATAGGCACGATTGTTGTTATAGTTATTGCCGTAACATTACTTAGTCTTGGTATGGTTTTCGTAAGGAAGATTATGTGTAGTGCAATTGGCTTGACAGGCGATATCAACGACAAAGTTACAGCTGAAATAGATAGATTATTTGGTTCGACAGGAGGAGAGGTCCAGTGTATAGGTTCTGCCGGAGAGCCGATAAAAATGGAGCCAGGAAAAATGAACATAGTTTACTGTGGAATAAAAGCAAAACGAGAAGCCAAGTATTCCATAATACTCGAAGATTGGGGTGGCACAGGATTAACGAAATCTGAATTAAGAAGATGGATAATACAAGATGAGTGGAGCGGAACAGTGGCCCCGGGAGATGAGACGCCAAAAAAGATAATAAGGGTTTCCATTCCAGATGATGCTCCCGAGGAAAACATTTGGTTTACAATAAAAATAAAGAGAGAAGGAAGCACAATTTCAACACAAACACTTGACTTCAAAATTTCTCGTTCTGGACTTTTGCAAAGAGCAATGTGCTAACATACGAGAGGCAAAACAGAAAATTTATTAATTCTTCCTTTCTCATTGAAAAATGGTTGAACTAAAGTTCTACAATACATTCAGCAAAAAGAAAGAAATTTTTGAGCCGCTGAGAAAAGATTTCGTTGGGATTTATAGCTGTGGTCCGACTGTTTACGATTATGCACATATAGGTAACTTACGCTCTTTCGTGTTTGCGGATGTACTAAAGCGTATCTTGTCCTACAATGGCTATAAGGTCAAGCATGTTATGAACATAACAGATGTTGATGACAAGATCATAAAAAAATCGCAGAAGCTTGGAATAAGCAGGCAAGAGCTAACAAGGAAATATGAGCAAGCATTTCTTGAAAACCTAAAGAGCCTTAATGTGATAATGCCAGATGTTATGCCAAGAGCTACAGAACATATCAAAGAAATGGTAGAATTAATAAAAAAACTGATGGAAAAGGGTTATGCATACAAAAGTGATGATGGAATATATTATGATGTAAGCAAGTTCAAAGATTATGGCAAACTTGCTGGACTTAAGCTTGACAAGAAAAAAATGCGGTCGAGAATAAGAGCTGATGAATACGGCAAAGAAGACATACAGGATTTTGCCTTATGGAAATTTTACGATGCAGAAGATGGTGGTGTGTTTTGGGAAACAGAACTTGGTAAAGGCAGGCCTGGCTGGCATATAGAGTGTAGCGCAATGAGCATGAAATATCTTGGTGAAACTTTTGATATTCATACCGGAGGCATAGATCTTGTATTTCCACATCACACTAATGAGATAGCCCAGAGCGAGGCAGCTACCGGCAAGAAATTCGTACGTTATTGGTTGCACTGCGAACATCTAGTTATGCCTGAAGGAAAAATGAGTAAGAGTCTTGGCAACATAATCACATTACATGACATTCTAGAAAAAGGCTACAATCCTATAGCATTGCGGTATCTTTACCTTAGCGCACATTACAGAAGCCAGCTGAAGTTTAGCTATGAAAAGCTAAAGGCTGCAAGCAATACATTAGAGAGGCTGTACAATATAGCTGCTGAGCTGAAGAATGATAGGGCTAAGATAAGGAGCAGAATTGTTGAGAAATGGAAGAAACAATTTCTTGAAGCGATCAATGATGATATGGATTTACCGAGAGCATTAGCAGTAATGTGGAAAATGCTGCGCGATGAAAACCTTAGCAAGGGTGAAAAATTCTCATTGCTATTGGATTTCGACAAGGTACTTGGCCTTGACGTAGAATCTGTAGCAAAAGAAGAAATTCCTGCTGAAATAATAAAGCTTGTGCAAGAAAGAGAGGAAGCAAGAGCAAGGAAAGATTGGGAAACTGCTGATAGATTACGTGAAGAAATAAAAGCAAAAGGTTATTGGGTTGATGACACGCCTGAAGGACCTCGGGTGAAGAAAATAAAAAACTAAGCAGAAATGAAACTTGCTATTCTTGGCCCCCAAGGCTCTGGCAAAGGAACGCAAAGCAAAAATCTCGCCAGGAAACTTGGGCTTGTGCATATTTCTACAAGAATATGTAAAGCAAGGCTTGCTTGTGCCGGATGATATTGTTAATGCTATACTGAAAAAAACACTGCCTAAAGATAATTTTGTACTTGATGGCTATCCACGCACGCTCAGCCAAGCAAAATTACTTGACAACATAGCAAAAATAGATAAAGTAATCTATCTCGATGTGCCAGATGCTGTTATCATAAAAAGGCTTGCCACGAGACTGCAGTGTCCGAAATGTCACGCTATTTATGGATTGAACCGCAAACCAAAGCGTGATATGCTATGCGATTATTGTAATATTAAGCTGGTAAGGCGCGAAGATGATGAGCCAGAAAAGATAAAAATCAGGCTTGAACAATTTTATAAGGCCACGAAGTCTTTACTCAAGTATTATCATGACAGGCTTATTGTCGTGGATGGAAGTAAAACAGAGAACGAAGTTTTCAATGAAATAATGGCTAAACTTGCTCTTAAATCTTGATATTTTTCTGCGCTTCTACAAGTCTGCAAAATGCACAAACTTCCGCATTTGTTGGCTCACCACATCTCGTGCAACTTTTTTTCTTTTCATCATTGGTTGTAAGCAACCTAGCTAGCTTTGCTATGCTTCTCAATGCCTGAATCTTGAAATTTGGTTGCTTCCCCTCAATATAATCTATAATTTCATACCATCTCGCGCGGGATGTATCGATGGCATATTTTAGAGATGCATAAGGACATATGTTTTCTTCAATGTATGGAAAATCCACTGCCTGACAAAACTCTTTATTTTCTTTTCCTGTAACAAAAAACAGCGGTCTTATTCTTGCAAGACTTTTGCCTTCTGTTTGCAACAGCGGAGTAAATTTAGAGCTCCAGGAAAAATTCTGGCCAAGCAGGTTTTTGAAAAAGAACACGAGGAAGTCATCACCATGATGTCCGGTTGCGAGCTTCGTGGCCTGTTTTTCCCGTGGTATCTTGTTCATCAAGTAGCGTTTTATCACACCACATGAACTACATATAGGCCGTGGGAGTTTGGCTACTTTTGCCATATCAATTCCATAGTCTGCCACATTAATGCTTATTAAAGGCAAGTCAAGAATTTCTGCTTGCTTTTTCACTGCATTCTCTACCTTCTCTGAGAACGGAAGATTGAAATTTATGTGGAAAGCATACAGCTTGCAATCAACATTATGTTCTTGTTTATATTCAGCAAGCATATAAGCAGCTGCACCGCTATCCTTTCCACCACTCAGGCCAATAAAAATTACGTCGTCGTCGCGCATCAGCTTGTATTTTTCTATCGTGCGGAAAACTCTGCGCTTGTAAAGCTCAACAAATTTCTTACTTCTTTTATTTTTCTTTCCCTTATTTTTTCCCTTCCCGTCATGCTTAGCTGTGTTTTCCATTTTCATCTCGCAATTGTCAGAAAAACAAAAGCCAAGAAATAATTTTTAAAATTTTTCTTAACGCCTTATTTCAGTACTTTTCCTGTCTCCAAATACCAAAGATATAAATCAAGTTCTGCTAAATTCATGCCTGCACGTTTTGCTATGCCTGTCAGTAGTTTTTCTATTTCGAGGTAGCGCTTTTTACCTAATGACCTAATGCGGTCGGCTACAAGACCATGAGCAAAAAGTAAATCGATGATGTGGAAATCTATTATTGCAACATCTTCAAAGCCAATATTGCGCAAAAAATGACTTGCCTCTTTGTAGCCAATGCCAGCAACGTTCTTTACAAGCCATTCTCTTGCCAACCTGCCTGAAGGAAAAGAAAAGATCCTGGGCTTAAGCATTTTGCTGTATTTTCTTGCTCTCACTATATAATTGGCTCTTGCATCAGGAAATCTGTGGCCGAGTTCTCTCAGCTTGATTGTGAGTTGCTCTTGTGGCAATGCCAGGAAACCGTTAGCAAGTTTTTTCTGTATAAACATCGCACGTTCAGCACTGAAATTAGCTGTAAGAATACAAAAACACAACTCTTGGAATAGCTTCTCGTTGCTCGCATTTTTCATTCTCGCAAATTCTTTGAGCCTCTTAGCTACAAAATGGGAGACAGGAGAGTTTTTCAGCCTGGTGAGCTCGCTAAGCAATTTTTTCATACCCATATTGAAAAAACAAAAAGGAAAAAATCAATATTTCTCACACTTAATCTGATAAAATGCTCGTGGATGACCGCATGATGGACATACAGTCGGTGGTTCCTTGCCATAGTGCACATAACCACATTCTCTGCAAACCCAATAAACCTCTGTCTCTTTCTTGAAAACTGTTCCTGCCTCAACCTCCTGCAGTAATTTTTTGTAGCGCTCCTCGTGATGCTTCTCTGCCTTTGCTATTGCCCTTAGCCTTTCCGCTATCTCATGCAAACCTTCCTTCTCTGCTATGTCTGCAAATTCCGGATACATCTTTGTATGCTCATAGTTCTCTCCAGCTATCGCAGCCCTCAAGTTTTCAGCGGTAGTTCCAAGGGTTGTTGGCACTGTCGCTTGCACAGAGAGCTCGTCAAACTCTTTAGACTTGTTGCTTTTCTTCTTGAGCTCGTTGATAAGTCTGAAAAGCCAACTGGCATGCTCTTTCTCTTGTTCAGCAGTTTCCAAAAATATCGACGCTATCTGCTCGTAGCCTTCCTGCTTTGCTATCTTTGCGTAAAAAGTGTAGCGGTTTCTTGCTTGACTTTCTCCAACAAAGGCCTTGGCCAGATTTTTTATTGTTTCTTCCATTTTTCAAGCTTCATGGTAGCAAGATTTATAAATAGTCCGAATTTATAAAGATTATGGTTCGAAATTCGAACATGAAAATTCTTGCCATGCTGATGAAAAATTCCCGTATACCATTTGTTAAAATCGCGAAAGCGCTTGGCATAAGCGAAACTGCTGTGAGAAAACGTGTAAGTAAGATGGAAAGAGAGGGTATAATAAAGCGATACACCATTGAGGTCGATGCAAAAAAGATTGGTTTTGAAGTTGTGGCGCTTATCGGCATAGACACGAAACCAGAAAGCTATATGGATGTGCTTGACAAGATGAAAAAAATGCAATATGTGCGTTCATTGCATGCATCGAGCGGTGACCACATGTTGATTGCTGAATGCTGGTTTGAAAATTCTGCCAAGCTAAGAAATTTTGTCAAAAAACTAAAAAGGCTGAGAGGTGTAACGCGGGTTTGTCCAGCAATCTTACTTGAGAAAATAAAGTAAGTAAATTCTCTATATTTCTTGGGTCAAATAAAAATCAAGAAATATTTTTTGGCTAATGTAAAGTCCAATATCCTAATATTTCATCATCGTTGTAGCTTCGAGCTCATATCCTGGCAACTTTATCCCTAATTTAAAATTCGCGGTAGAAGATTCTCTTTTCAAAAGCTCGCTAATCAGAAGCTCTTCAAGGTTTCGCCCGTCAACTGCTACGAAACACTTTTTCCCACCAATCTCATAGAATTCCTCAGCCACACCATTCCCATTTAGATCTACTTTCTGAATCGTATAACCTTTTTCAGCCATTATTTTTTTTAACTCCTTTTCCTCCCTTACCCCTCTTGGGAGATGATATAAAATCACCCCTACATTAATAATCGCGGCAATAATAAAGGATGATATTACTATATTGTATGCCCGTCTAAAAAGATCATTTATTTCCATATGAAGACGAAGAAAAATTGAGACTTTATAAATCTTTTGTTTATTACTACTTTAGAGTATAGTCAGTATAATAGATGTCCTGCCCAGTACTTACATAAGAAGGCTCCACGATCTCTTCCAGAGTTTTTCCATCAACTGATAAAAATGCCTTTTTCCCACAAATCTCATAGAATTGTTCGGGCACACCATTTCCATTCAAGTCTTCTTCTATAAGTACATAACCTCTTTCGGCTCTTATTTTTTCTAATTTAGTTTCTACTATCTGTCTTTTCATCATTTGCCATACACAATATACTGATAATACTGCTGCACCCACACCAAATAATGATACAAAAAAAGCGCCAAGTACCGGACCTGAAACTCTATGATATTTTCTCATGAATAAAAAAACAAGAATTCTATTTTATAAATCTTTCGTATCACTACTTTAAAGTAAAATAAATAAGATAAACTCCAAGATTTAGATTCATCCGTATAGGAAAACACAAACGTAAAATTTAAAAACCCAGCATATTTGGGAAGCTTTCGCCCAAATTTTTTCCGCCGCAATTTTTGGCGAAAAATAGGCTTAGCTAATGCTATCTAAAATGGAAAAAAGAGGTCAGTTTTATATCATGGCAGCACTCATAATAGTGACAGGTCTGTTCAGCTTGGCAGGTGTTAGTGTTTGGCATAAGACCAGTAAAGAAAAGGGGATAAACTGGATATCAAGAAATTTCATGCTTGAGCTGGAACAAGCAACCCAATACGCGCTTTACAGCGAGCAAGATATCTTTGATGTGATTGAAAATGTAAGCAGAAATTTCTATAACTATAGCAAATCAGAACTTCTTGTTTTCTACAGGCACGAAAATAAAACCAAAATAATAAATCTACTTGACGAGGACATTTATGTGCTGGCAGGGAGAAAAGAAGCAAGGGTAAGAAGAGGGCAAAGCTTGGAAACAAGAGCAAATGAACTCGTGGTCACGATGGCAAGAGAAAAGATAAGGAAAAGAATAAAAATAGAAGAAGAAAGGATAAAATTTATATTCAAACAAAAACTTGGTAATGAAAGATATGTCATGGAGGGGCCAAGACAAGAAAATGGCTGGAGAATGTCCAAATAAGGAGGAAAACCTTGCACGATGTCCATGCGACTGGCCAGGCTGTCCTCGCAAGGGCAAGTGCTGTGAATGTATTGCATATCATAGAGAGCATGGTGATTTGCCTGCCTGTCTGAGATAGGATTTGGAATAGATTTATAAAAACAGTTTGCCTGGCCTGAACGAAAAAAGAGGTGAAAATGAAATACGAAGACTATGTGTGTCTTGGCTATTCACCGCGAAAGCAAGAACTCATAACGGTATTGAGGTTCAAAGCAAAAAACCCAAAGCGTGCTGCCGGAGCTCTTGCCGCAGAATCAAGCATAGGCACGTGGCAAGAAGTAAAAACAGAGAAAAGTTATGTGAAAAAGCTAGCAGCAAAGGTTTTCTTTCTGAGAAAAGAAGGTAAACACTATATCACGAAGATAGCTTATCCTATTGAGTTATTCGAGCCAGGAAATATTCCTAACCTGTTGAGCAGTGTGGCAGGCAATATTTTTGGCATGAAAGAATTGCAAAGTTTGAGGCTTGAGGATATAACAATGCCAAGAAAATTTGTAAAAAGCTTTGAAGGACCACATTATGGTATAGAGGGGATACGTAAGGTTATGCGTGTGAAAAAGAGGCCACTCATAGGCACCATAATAAAACCAAAACTCGGACTAAAGCCCAAAGATCATGCTCGTGTAGCTCTTGAGGCTTGGCTTGGTGGTTGTGATATCGTCAAGGATGATGAAAATCTTGCCAGCCAAAAGTTCAACGAGTTCGAGAAAAGGTTAAGGATCACAATGAAAGCTAAAGAAAAAGCTGAACGCGAAACTGGAGAGAAGAAGGCGTATGTTGTCAATGTGACAGCTGAAACACTTGAGATGCTAGAAAGAGCAGAAAAGGTAGAAAAGCTTGGTAACGGATACTGTATGATTGACATAATAACTTGTGGCTTCTCTGCTTTACAAAGCCTGCGCAAGAATACAAGACTTATAATTCATGGACATAGAGCAATGCATGCCGCGCTGACAAGAAACAAGAATCAAGGGATAAGCATGAAAGTGATTGCTAAGCTGGCAAGGCTTGCTGGTGTAGACCAATTACATGTAGGTGCTGTCTTTGGCAAGATGCATGAAGGCAAGGAAGAGGTAAAAAAGAACGTGGAAGCCCTAAAAGAAGATATCGGGCTGAAACCGACAATGCCAATTGCTTCTGGTGGCTTATCCCCTCTTGATGTTCCGCATCTCGTGGATTTTTTTGGTCCTGACGTCATAATCCAAATGGGTGGAGGCATTCATGCGCATCCACAAGGCACGTTTGCAGGAGCGAGAGCTGCAAGACAAGCAATTGAAGCAGTAATGCAAGGTGAGAAACTCGAGAGCTATGCCAAAAAACATGAAGAGCTGAGGCAAGCATTAGATTTCTTCAAAAAATAAAATTAAAATAAGTATCGTAAACTAGTAAAATTTTTAAATTCCATCAAGAAGATATTTCAATGGAAATGCAAAGCAAAGACGGAACAGTATTCTACGTTAATAGCATAATAGAAGAATGTGCTAGCTGGCGTAATTGGCCCCAGCTTGTAAATGAAGGAATTATATGGAGAGAATGTAAAGTCAAGATCGAGTTGATAAAACTAAACAGGGAAGAAGCCAAAAAGAAAGCAGGTTTGCTCGAGAAAATCTGTAATGTAAAGGAATGGCTTGAAGAAAATTTTGGCGATCCAGAAGAACTTGATCCAGTGATTTATGCAATTTATGAAAGAGAAGTGAAAAACAAACTTGAACCTCTTCTTCAAAGCTACAGAGAAATTGGAAATAATGCTGAAAAAATCTATCTTGAAATTGACGGTGCAGAAGGAATACAATACAAGTTAGGCCAGATAGTTAGCCCAGAAGACATAGAGCGCAGATTGGCACAAAATTACTAAGAGGAAAATATTAAAACCTTTTTTCGTTATTTCTTTATGCGATTTCCAGGCTATAAGAGATTCAGGTGGTTCTATACAAGTAGTGGCAAGCTTGTTGTTGGAGGTAAGAATGCTAAGCAGAACGAGGAGCTTGTTATAAGAATACTGCGAGGAGGAAAAGAAAGAATAATGATGCATACAAGCAAGCCCGGTAGTCCGTTCGCGGTGATAATTGCTGAGCCACGAGATCTAAGGCCAGAAGATATACATGAGAGTGCGGTTTTTACCGCGTGTTTCAGCAAGGCGTGGAAACAAGGGAAGACAAAAGCAAGAGTTGATATTTTCAGCAGTAGGCAAGTAGTGAAGCGTAAAGAAATGAAAGAAGGTACATTTGGCGTTGTGGGCAAAATTGAGAGCAAGACCGTGAGAATGATTCTCGCTTTGGTTAAACAAAAAAACACGCTGAGGGCAGTACCTCTAGAAACAGCAACCCGTTCCGGGCTTGATATCTACTGCGTGCTTTATCCAGGAAAAAGGAAAAAGGAGGCTGTGGTAGAAAAGATAGAGAAGACCTTGAAAGAGAAAGGAATAAAAATAAAGAAAGATGAGCTAATGCAAGTTCTGCCACCCACAGTAGGAAAATGGCAAGTGCAACAATGCAACTAGGCAAGAAAGGCATGACGGAAAATTTTATAGAAAGTTTGAGAAAGGCGTTTAACACAAGAGAAAATGTCAAGGTCACTGTATTGAAAAGTGCAACGAGAGATAGGCAAGAGCTGCGAGAAATAGCTGATAAGCTTGTAAGCAAGCTTGGAAAAAATTTTACTTATCGTATAGTTGGCTTCACAATTTTCATAAAGAAGTGGAGAAAGCCACCAAAGAAAATAAAAGCATAACCCTACAGGAACAAAAAGTTTAAAAGGCAAATTTTGCCTTAATTGAACGTTCCTATGCTCCTAAGATGGTAACGCCGATCGAGGTTGATGCTGGAAAGTTCATAGATAGCTTGGCTGCTGAGCTGAAAAAGATAAAGGAATTTGAGATGCCTGAATGGGCAAAATTTGTGAAAACATCACCAGCTAAGGAAAGACCGCCAACAGAAAGCGACTGGTGGTACAAGAGGGCAGCGAGCATCTTGAGGCAGATCTATATAAGAAAAATAGTTGGTGTTGAAAGACTGCGCACGAGATATGGAGGAAGGAAAAACCGTGGAGCAAAACCAGAAGAATTCAGGAAGGCAAGCGGTAAGATCATAAGAGTCATATTACAGCAGGCAGAGAAGGCTGGCTTCGTGGAGAAGGCAGAAGGAACAAAGAAGGGCAGGAAGCTAACGGAAAAAGGCAAGCAATTTCTTGAGAGCATTGCTGAAAAAGTAAAATGAATCAAGACTTCAATAATAACAATATAGCAGGCATCACCGATAATGAAGATATATACAAAGAAATAGAAGAACAGGAAAAGTTACAGGCAGAAATACAGGAGCTTGAAAGGATAGCAAAAACAAAAATGTCAAGAGAAGCTATACAGCGTTACGGCGCGCTGAAACTTACACATCCAGAAAAAGCAATAAAAGCCATAGCGCTAATCGCTCATGCTGTCAAAGCAGGACTGAAAGAAAATATAAGCGATGAAGAATTCAAACAAATATTGAAAAGGTTAGAATAAAATGCCAAAAAACAGAACTGCAAAGAAGGTAAAGCTGGCAAAGCATGGCAGGCATGTTAAGTGGGCCCCTGTCTGGGCTGTCCTGCGCAAGTTTGGTATTGGCAAGAGAGTACATCCTTCGGCAATTACGCATAGAAGAAGGCACTGGCGTTCACGCAAGCTCAAGATAAAGCCAAGAAAAATAAGGAAGGACTATCTCGGCTGAGGGTAAGATGGCAGAAGTTGTTCTTGAGCGCGAATATACTGTAGGGCTAAGAAGAGCATGGCTAGTCGTGCCAAGATATAAGCGTGCAAAAAAAGCTGTGAAAGCGCTGAAGGAATTCATAGCAAGGCATATGAAAGTTGAAAACAGGGACGTGACGAAAGTGAAAATAGATAAATGGCTAAACAACGAAATATGGTTTCGCGGCGCGAGAAAACCGCCAGCAAAAATAAAAGTGAAAGCAAGAAAATATGCTGATGGAACTGTCTATGTAGAACTTGCAGAAATGCCAGAGAAGATAAAATATGCGAGAGAGAGGGAAAAGAGAAGACATGAAGCCAAAGCAAAGGCAGCAAAGGAAGAAAAAGCAGAGGAAAAGGAAAAAACTAAAGAAGAAATAGAGAAAGACAAGAAAGAAGCGCGGGAGGTAGAGGAAAAAGAAAAAGCTGTTGAGGAGCTCGAAGAAAAAATAGCCAAGCAAGAGGCGAAAGGAGGCAAGCAAATAGAAAAAGCAGAGAAAGCAGCACAAAAAGGAAAACAGCCTGTGAGAAAAGCTCTTTCTCGACACTAATTTTTTATAATCTTCCTTCGTAACAGCCATAGCACATATGAGAAAGATGTCTACCACAATAGATATTGAAAAGCTGAGGGAAGAAAAAAAGATCGAAGATCTGCTCGAATTTGGCATAATAAATATAGACAAACCTTCTGGCCCTACAAGTTTCGCTGTAACAGAATATGTAAAGAAAAAATTGGGATTGAGAAAAACAAGCCATTTCGGAACACTCGATCCAAAGGTTACAGGTGTTTTGCCTATAGCATTAAACAGGGCTTGCAGGCTAACCGGTTATTTCATAAAGAAAGACAAGTGCTATGTTGGAATAATGCGTCTGCACGGCGAGGTGAGTGATAAAAAGCTTAGGTCTGAAATGCAAAATTTCGTTGGAAAAATAAAGCAATTGCCGCCAGTAAGGAGCCGTGTTAAGCGCGAAGAGCGGGAGAGACACGTGTATAAATTTGAAATCTTGGAGAGG
Source organism: Candidatus Pacearchaeota archaeon (assembly GCA_017608705.1). Lineage (GTDB taxonomy): Archaea > Nanobdellota > Nanobdellia > Pacearchaeales > GW2011-AR1 > JAFCFJ01. The sequence goes on along the minus strand of JAFCFJ010000012.1, from coordinate 14,495 downwards.
AAAGGCAAGGATGTGCTGTTCATAGCCGAGGTTGAAGCCGGTACATACATAAGGAAACTCGTGCATGATCTCGGTGAGAGAATTGGAGGAGCGCATATGCTAGAGCTAAGGCGAATAAAAGCAGGCATATTCAGTGAGGATACAGCAGTTGATTTGTATGAATTCGACAAGGCTGTTGAGGCATGGCAAAAACTCGGAGATGAGAGCAAGCTAAGAGAGATCATCATGCCTGCAGAAATAATCGCAAGGATTTTACCAGTACTGGAGGTATGGGAATGGAGCATGCCAAGGCTTAAGAAAGGATTGCCGCTTTTCATCAATTTCCTGCGTAACAAAAGCGATGCAGAAAGATTAAAAAAGGACAGCTACGTGGCAGTGTTTGCCAAAAACAAATTTGTAGAGGTTGCAAGAGTCACGCAAGAAGGCCGTGTTGTAGCAAGGCCAGAGTTTGTGCTTACCGACCTGCACAGGAAATAAAATGGATGATGAAGATCTTGTAAGTAAGATAAGAAGCATTATCATCAGAGGAAGAGATGAAAAAATAAGAGAATTCAGGCAGAAGTATGGAAATGAGCGCGTGGCTGAGTTCGAAAAGATAAATGCAGAGATTGTAAGCATAATCGATAGATGTGGAATAGAAGCCCGTGTGGTGGGTATCATCACGTCACGAAACTATCAGTATTTTATAGTGCTTCATCACGATGGTTTCTATGCGAATGATATTGTGAATGGGCTTCCATATCCGATATCGCAGTCGCTTGATGAATTAAGAAAGAAATATGGAAATGAGATAGTAGTATATTATACATATGCGAATGAGCTTAATTCTAACATGGCCAAGAATTGTTTGACAAGAGTTCTGTAGCTCGTAGAGGTCAGAAAAATAATTAAAATATCATATGCTGAAAAAAGCATGCGGGAATTCATATATTTTTCAGGTAAGGCATGGACCACAGGCAATTTCAAAGATTTGATGAAAGCTGGCAGGCTTGATATAGCATGTCATGTTGTCATAGCAGCATTTTTCTTGTCAGTAGCAGGATTGATAAAGCGTATGCTTTACAAATATAAAAAAGGAGAAAAGCGGGAGGTATTCCCTGGCTGCTCCATAGAGAAAAAAAGTTTGCTAAGTTTGATTGATGAACTTGTTCAGCAAGGCAAGACAATTTATATTTTGGATAGAAGTGGTGAGGATATAAGAAAGGCAACAATTGATAGGAACGCTGTGTTTTTACTCGGGGACCACGAAGGATTGCCGATGAAGGAGATGAAAAGAATAAAAAAGATAGCGAAAAAGATTTCAATAGGAAAAAAGATCTATTTTGCATCTCATGTTGTTGCTATCGTGAATAACGAGCTTGACAGACGTGAAGAGCAAGCTTATGAAAATGCTGACTGAAATCAATTTCAAAAGCTATGAGGAAAGAATATTAATGCTTCTGAAAACCTATCTAGGTAAGAGAATAAAACACCAAGTGCTTATAACAAAGCTCGTGAAAAAATGAAACGCTCAGTTCGTGTTTTCATAAGCGGAACTGTACAAGGAGTATTTTTCAGAAGCTTTGTGAAAGAGAATGCAGATAGGCTTGGCATAAAAGGTTATGTGCGAAATTTGCCGGATGGTAGGGTTGAAGCATGGCTAGAAGGCAATAGCGAAGCTGTGGAAAAAATGATAGATTTATGCAAACAAGGACCAAAGTTTGCAAAAGTAGACAAAGTTGAGACAAAAGAAGAACATTTTCAAGGGTTTCAGGAGTTCAAAATTTTGAGGATATGAATAAATATTTAAACTATTACGCCAAGGTTTCAGTATGGGCAGAGAAGAACAAATCATCAAAGAAAGGCTGAAAAAAATAGAGGAGTTAAGAAAGCAGGGCATAGAGCCCTACGCTTGCGAATTCGAACAAAAAGATAAAGCAGCAGAACTGCATGCTAAGTTTTCTAAGTTAAAGCCTGAAGAAAAAAGTGGCTATGAAGCGAGTATTGCAGGAAGAATTATGGTTGTGAGAGATATCGGTAAGATAATTTTTGCTGTGTTGCAGGATGCCAGCGGTAAGATCCAGGTTGTGCTTCAAAAAGGCGAAACACCTAACAACATGTTAGAGTTTTTCAAGAGATATATCGATACAGGTGATATAATCGGGGTAAGAGGTGAGGTCATAAGGACGAAACGTGGCGAACTCTCTGTTCTTGCAAAAAAAGTTGAGATACTCGCAAAGGCCATAAGGCCGTTGCCAGAAAAATGGCATGGCTTGCAAGACAAAGAAGAACGTTACAGGAAACGATATCTCGACCTAATCATGAATCCTGAAGTAAAAGATGTTTTTATCAAACGGACAAAGATTATTGATGCTATTCGTGAATTTCTTAACGCACGTGGCTTTCTTGAGGTTGAGACACCGATACTGCAAAGTGTCTATGGCGGAGCTGCAGCAAGGCCTTTTGTTACCCATCTTAATGCACTTGACATGAAGCTTTATTTGAGAATAAGTAATGAGCTATATCTCAAAAGACTGTTGATTGCAGGCCTTGAACGTGTTTATGAGTTCAGTAAGGATTTCCGTAATGAAGGTATTGACAGGCTACATAACCCAGAATTTTTGCAGATAGAAATCTATCAAGCCTATGCTACCTATGAAGATATGATGCAGCTATTTACAGAGCTTGTAGAGTATGTGGCTAAAAAGGTGCTCGGAACAACAAAGATAGAATACCAAGGGCAAAAGCTTGACTTGAGCAAATGGGAAAAACTGACCATGAGGGATGCAATAAAGAAATATGTAGGCATTGACGTGGAGGCTATGGATGACAAAGAGCTGAAAAAATTCATGAAGGAGAAAGGGATAGAAGCGAAGCATGACTCAAGAGGGTGGCTTATCTCCGCTATCTTCGAAGAGCTTGTCGAGCCAAAGCTGATAAAGCCAACCATCATCATGGACTATCCTGCGGAAACAACACCCCTCTGTAAAGAAAAACGAGGGCAAAAAGGCAAAACAAGGCTGATAGAAAGGTTCGAACCTTTCGTTGCAGGAATGGAGCTTGGTAATGCCTATTCAGAACTCAATGATCCGGTAAAACAAAGAAAACTTTTCGAGGAGCAGGCAAGGATGCTGAGAAAAGGCGACGAGGAAGCACATCCTTACGATAAAGATTTTGTTGAAGCTATGGAGTATGGTATGCCACCAGCAGGAGGCCTCGGCATTGGCATTGACAGACTTGTAATGTTGCTTACGAATTCTGCAAGCATCCGTGATGTGTTGCTCTTCCCATTCATGAGGCCGAAGGAAGAGGGTGAGAAGGCAATAGAAGAAAACAAAATAAAAAAAAGTCGGGATAAAAAGTAATGCACTTGTTACTGCAATGTGTAGTTTGTAAAAAGCTTTAAAAATCCTCTCTTGTTCCTAACCTTATCGTGAAAAGCAAAATAAAAGAGGTCGTAAAGGATTTGAATGTGGCAAGCGATGTTGCCGAAGCATTGAACAAGAAAGTTGAGCAACTTTTGCTTGAGGCTGCAGAGAGAGCCAAAGCTAATGGCAGGCGAACATTGCAGGCAAGAGACCTCTAATTTGCTTTTTTCAGGATGACGAACCGAAGAAAAGGTATCAATGCTGAGCGCGAGCTATTGAAATTTTTCTATGAGAATGGATGGCGTGCTGTGAGGGTAGCAGGGAGTGGCTTAGCAGAAGAAAGTCCTTGCGATTTGATTGTCGGAAGGGGTAGAAAGAAATATGCTATAGAGTGTAAAACAAGCAAAAACAAAAAACGCTATCTGGATGCAAAACAAATAGAGCAATTTCTTGTGTTCAGCGAGATCTTTGGTCTCAAACCTCTGATCGCGATAAGGTTCAATAGAGAAGGTTGGTTTTTCATTGAGCCGAAATATTTGGAAAAAACAGGGAAAGGTCTTGCCATATCTATTGAAAGAGCGAGAGAAAAAGGAAAGAGATTCGGTGAGCTTTTCACATAAGGTTTCCTGATTTCATCTTTTTTCTTAACCTTTGTTTATGCGTGCAGAAACAAATAAAAATATAGCTTCCCTTCTCTGGAGTATGCAAGAAAAAGAGGCAATGTTTTATAGAAAGCTTGACAAAGGCGTTGTGCAATGTCAGCTATGCCCCCATTTCTGCGTGCTCAAGCTAGGGGAATATGGAAAATGCAAAGCAAGGCAAAACCAAAACGGCAAACTCGTTAGCGTTGTTTATGGTAAGCCGTGTAGTATAGCGATAGATCCTATAGAGAAAAAACCCCTCTACCATTTCTTGCCTGGCGAAGCAGCTTTTAGCATAGCCACAACCGGCTGCAATCTTGCATGCAAGCATTGCCAAAATGCTGAGATAAGCCAGGCCTATGTTGATGATGTTCCGCACATGAACATGACACCTGAACAAGTTGTGCTTGATGCCAAGCTCAATAACGCGAAGATAATAGCTTATACCTACACAGAGCCAACAATATTCTATGAGTATATGCTAGATATAGCGAAAATCGCCAAGAAAGAAAACATAAAGAACATAATTGTAAGCAATGGTTTCATTAACAAGGAACCGCTCAAAGAGTTATGCAAATATATAGATGGCGCGAACATAGACCTCAAAAGCTTATCGCCAGAATTTTACGAGGAGATTTGTCACGCGAGACTTGCCCCTATCCTGGAGACATTGAAGTTACTCAAACAACAAGGTGTATGGGTAGAGGTAACAAATTTGCTAATTCCGACGCTCAACGATAGTGATGAGCAAATAAGCAAGCTTATAGAATGGGTAAAAGAAAATCTTGGCCATGACGTTCCTTTGCATTTCACAGCCTTCTACCCATATTACAAACTGAACCACTTACCGCCTACTAGCATAGCAACACTGAAAAAAGCAAGAAAAATGGCACTCGACCATGGCTTCCACTATGTCTATACCGGAAATATACCAGATGAGGAAGGAAGCACAACCTATTGCCCAAGATGTGGCAAGCCTATAATTAAACGTATTGGCTTCGAAATCATTGAAAATAATCTTATTGAAGGAAGATGTCCATGTGGCGAGGAAATAGCTGGTATGTGGTCATGATAGCTATTGCCTTTTTTCTTCTATGCATGAATACAGCTCGCGCTGTCTCGGTAAAATTCAACTCACCTGTGTTTGTTCGTGTGGGTGAGAATTTTACTGTTCATGTAATGCTTAATGATGTAGAAGATGGAAGCTATGACATAAAAACAGAAGTTCTCGGAACCAACGGCGAGAGAATTGGCAGAGTATTCAGCGAAGGAAAATGGCGCTCAACCTTCTACTATGTTAAAAATGCTATAAAAGTTCCCGAAAGAAATGATACCTCGATTAAGCTAAAAGTAGAAAATTATATCGGAATGCAATTTTGATATTAAAAATAAGAAAAACAGGTACAACAAAAATCCTTGCGGAAGAAAATTATAGTATAGTTGTTGAGGCCAGCGAAAAGTCAGGAAAAACAGGTGAAGAAAGCATAAAAATAGATGAAAACCTAGAAGAAGAAAAGAAAGAGATCAATGAAAAAAATAAACATGAAATCGAGCCCACAAGAAGGGACAATGAAGAGAAAGGAAAAGGTAATGACTCGGAAGAGAGAAAACGAAACAAAAAGAGAATTGTAAAAACAAGCAATGTGATAAAACTTGGCCAAAGTAAGCCAAGTAAAAAGGAAAATGTTGTATATGAAGCCGGAAGCGAAAAGATTAAAAGGCATGCAATCCACTGGTTTGTTGCCTTTTTGCTTTTCGTCCTTGTGATGATGGCAAAAAGGAAGATATAAGATGCATGTTTCATTCATAATAGAGATTCTTGGAAGGCCTGCAAATTTCATAGTCGAACAGCTGAACAAGGTTGTCGAAAAATTAGAGGAAGAAAAAGGAGTAAAGGTTTTGGATAAGAAAATACACGAACCAAAATCTCGAGAAGGCGGGCTTTTCACAACTTTTGCTGAGATAGAGGCACAGGTCGATACGATACAAGAGCTCGCAAATGTGATCTTTAAGTATATGCCGTCACATATAGAGGTAATAGATCCACAAGAAACCATGTTGAAAAATTTTGAACTGACAGATTTTCTTAATGAGATAATTGCAAGACTGCACAAGTATGATGAAATAGCCAAAACACTCTACTTTGAAAACAGAAAACTGCGATTGCTTATTTCAAGCATAAAGCAGAAAGCAGAGAAAGAGAAGGAAGGAAAGAAGAAAAAAGAAAATAATAAAAGTAAAAAAGGAAACGAGAGCAAGAAAAAAAGAGGCAGGAAAAAGAAATAGCAGTCATTTCTTTGTGGCTTTTTGTTTTAATCCTGCTCGTGGATTTTTCTTTGAAAGTTTTCCTATAACAGCTACAAGGATAAGCAAAACAATCAGCAAAAAGATACCAACAAGCCTTTTTTTCTTGTTCTCTCTTTGCTCAATACACTTGCCAAGACAACAGTTTCCGTCTATTGTTGCAATTTCTTCGCCTTGACATATTTCATTAGTATCACAAATAGTACCATTCCTTTCCCTGCATGTAAGTGGTGGAATAATAGGCTCTGGCAACATCACATCAGAATCGTTCGTTGTAACATTTATTTTTACATAAAGTTTGGCTGAAAAATTTTCAAATCCAGGGACAAAAGCGATGATGTTGAAAGCTAAATCCTTTTCTGCCCTCAATCTTACCGTGATAATTTTTTTCTCCCCTGCATCCAATGCTGTGTTGGCTGGAAACACGTCTATAGCATAATCAGCATTTATACTCACATTGCTGAGAGTTTCATTACCGTAATTCCATAGATATACCTGATAAGACCATTCTTGCCCCTTAAGGATTGTAGCATTCACAACAGAAGGAATGAACATTATTCTTGGCTTTTCTGCTAAGTGCTGTGTTTCATTCATGGATTGCTCCTTATACACGAATACAGGAATTTCGTAGCTTATTTCTCCTGACGATACAGTGAGAGAAGTAACAGAAAAATTCGACGGCAAGGAAAGTGCAACCTTTTTTTCTTCTCTCGGCAACAATTCTATTTTCTCTTCTGTCCCGTTCATCTCTATGTCTACAGTAATGCTGTCCTTAAGACTCTTGATAAATATGGTAAATGTTCCAGACGTAAAAATAAAGCCGGGCCTCACAGAAAATGTGGAAAAATTGCTCTCCTGCACGCTAAAATTTGCGCTGAGCGGTTCATCACTAATGCCGTCCGCAGTTTCATATTTTACGCCACTAATTCTTATGGAATAGTTTCCAGGTTTTTCTGGCAGGACCATGTAGAGAAGATATTTTTTTCCTACTTTCCCAAGATCATAAATTACAGGGATCTGCCTCTCTCTGTATAAAGCTATGTTAGCCTTGTCCAGGCCATCAATGAACACGCCATGAATTTCTGCCTGTAATGTTTCGCCAGGAAAAAACACATTCTTTTTGAGGATTATTTGTGGCTGCGCTACAACAGTTTGGGCAATAATCAAAAGCATAACAAAAGCAAAAAAGTAATGTGGCAGTTTCATTTGCTACTTGCTTATTTCTCTTAGCTTCTTTAACGTTTCCTCGAGCTCTTTATCAGTTCTTGTTCTGCGTGGCATGGGTTGTCGTGGCAAGCGAGGCGTTACAGGAGTTCTTTGCATTGGGATCTTGGGTCTGACTGCAGGCACTGTTGGTGTCGTTGGTGGCTTTGGTCCTGGTTTTCCTCTGCCAAGACCTTTACCCTTTCTCATCTTGAAGAACCATATCTGGAGCTTATTTCTGAATACTATCGCCAATGCTGTAAGAATTATGAGGATAATAAGCAACCATATCCACCAGTAGCTCTTTTTTTCTCTTGGTGTGGGAGCACAGCATACCTTATCGCCATCACACTCATATGCTTGTTCTATTTCATCAGCCAAGCACCCAAATCTACATGTATAGCCCCTAATCTCACATTCACTCTCTGTTACTGGCTTCTCTTGGACAACACAACTTCCCATACAGCATTCTGTCGTATCGCTGGCCTCAACTAAGGCACCGGTACATTCCATACCTTCACTGCAAATTATCCCACCTTTCTCCTCACATGTTTGCTCAGGTGGTTGTTTGCTACAGCACACCTCCATGCCATCGCAGAAATAATTTTCCAAGATTTCGCCACCAATATCAGTACATTCTTGCCTTGCCGCACAATAATATCCATAATCATTACAATATTCTATCTTTCCACCTGCCCCACCAATGCTCGGCTCTTTTGGCCAGCCAGCATAAAGCAAAAATCCAGTATCGCGAATATTGTTATTGTGCCAACATCCCTCATCTGTCTGAACGCTCAACAGCCATTCTTTAGCACTAGCTGCCTCCTGGACAGAAGTGCTCTGTAATGCCAGCAGAGCAAGGGCAGTATCATAATACTTATTATCAGATTCCATCCAATACTTATTCTGTTTTTGCATCAACACGAGCTCGTTGAGATATTCTTCATAACCTGTGAGAATGTAGAGAAATGCATAGGACATAAGTTTCTCGTTCTCCTTAGCATAAGCAGTTAGATATGGAACAAATGCCGATATGTCATGCCCGGTCTTTGCTAGCGCAAGTGTAGCCCAGAGTGTAGCTTCATAATCGCAAGAAGTGCCTTTCTTGAAGCATAGTGCCTTCACTTTATGCTCTGTCTTGCCGTCTGCTGGAGCAGATTTTGTTTCGCTTGAAACATATATCACGTTGCTATCTTTTTTCTTATAAAGAAGATTTGTAGAAAAATCGCTATCACAAGAAATAGTGAAATTTTTATCGAAACATTTGCTTGCTATTTGAAGCCAGTAATCACCATATGCTAAGCTTAAACAACTTCCTGTATTGCCGCTTATCTTCTTGTCCTCGCCTATTGTTACCATAACACTTGTGTCGTCATATTTTATGGAACAGCTGGCCGCGCCACTTGTGTCTATTTGAAGATACCAAATCAAATCGCTTGCACCTGTATTCTTCAACAACCATTCCTCGCTCTCGCTTGTGTCCTCTCCTACATAGTTGAGTGCTATTATAGCCTGCGCTGTAGACTTAACAGTACATGCGCCAGAGGGCCAGCAATTATCAGCATCTGCTTTTTTCTCAAGCGCATCCTTGCATTCATTCTGCACATCTGAATCGTAGGCCAAGGCTAAGAGGGAAAAAACAATTTCCTCATGACTAAGCTTTGCACAATTATTCTCTACCTTTGATTTAAGACAAGAATAGGCCCTATCCACATTGCTATCTTCCTGTGCTAATACAAAAAAAGAGGTAAGGATGATGACTAAGACAAAAGCCAGGCTAAAAAATAATCCTTTTTTCATGACCACCAGAGGTAATTCCAATTTAAAAGTATTTCGGAACATCTTCATGAGCCAAAACAAAAAGTGCGCAGACCGCATTTCTCACATCTTCTGAAATTAGAGCTAATTGGTGGTTCCTCTCTTGTCTTCTCCATGTCTCTTATTTTTCCAAGCACTTCCAACACCTTATTCTTGAGCTTATCTGTGATGATAACCGTATACATTCGGTTGCCATATTTCAGCTTTCCTATTGGCGCCCTCTTTCCGAGCATGCTTTCTGCGAGCATCGCATATGCTGCAAGCTGGACCTTATCAGTGAAGTATGGTTCGAGAACATTACAGCTCTTGATTTCTATAGGCACAACATGATTAGATGACAAAAGAAGTCTGTCGACTCTTCCCTTCAGCATAAGCTTTTCATCTCTTAGGACATACTCGGAATAATACTTTGGCTCAAGCTTTTGCCAAAGCTCCTCCGCAAATATGTTTTGTTCTATTAGCCTTAAAAGAGCATTAACCCTAACAACAATATCTTCACGAGCACGCTCCAAAAACTCTTGCCAAAAAAGCTCACGAGAAATTCCATAGCCAGAAACAAGATGCTTATTTTGTTCGAAAACCTCAGATGAGATAACAAAAAGAATATTTTCGTAAAGGGAGTAAAGGGCATCACGGTCAAGTGGTCTGTCTATACCCATAACAAGAAAACGTTCTCTCTTGTTGAACTCATCATAGATCTTATGCCTTATCATACCTTTTACCATCGCCTTATTCCTTGTTTCGCGCTTGCCCATAACACGTCTCAAAAAAACCTTGCGAGGACAGTAAAGAAAATCTGCGATATCGCGTACATTCACAAAATCTGTCTTTCTTTCGTTCTTTTGTGTTTCCATTTTACTGCACAATCTCTATATGGATCTCATCACCTTCTTCGACTGAACGCAAGAGTTCCATACCGCTGACTATCTTGCCAAAAACATTAACCTCTGATGCTGGTCTGATCGCTTCGTCAGATTCAGATATAGGTGTTTTACCAAAAAAGATGCAAAAACACTTTCCTTCAAGCCAGAATCCGAGTTCACCTTTCTTAACAATTGCCTTCGGATTCTCTGCTTCAATTTCAATTGGAACAGGGAAATATATTTCGTCGCCCCATCTTCTTGCTCTGGCTTTCAATGGCAAGATGCTTGCTATAGCCTTAGCTGTTTTGTTATCATAGAGCTCTGCTATAATCTCCTTATCTTTGCTCTTTATTTTTATCTTCATTTTTACTTTTCTTAGCTTTCCTTGCGCGCATCGAAAATCTTAATTTCTTTGTGGTGTAGTTCAGCGGATTTTTAATCAGCTTGCAAAGTTCATCTGGCTCACACACCAATATATCTTTATAAATACTTTTATCGCAATTAGGAGGCATAAGTTTCTTCTGTTTGAAATGCCACTTCAGCTGCGAATTTACATAACCTTGCTTCAGCGGCTGTTTATTTCGCTTATTCCATTCTTCCACCCTCTCGATAATCTCATCTTCACCTAAGTCAAGCATACGAAAAAAATTCAATAGGATAAATAGTGCACGCTTTCTTCCATCTTCTAAGCCAGAAAGGATTTTTCTTATACATGGCGGGTAAACTTCCGGCGTGAGCTGTTTTGCTTCTATCTTTGGCATTGCAGTAGGACGCGATAACCTCGTTTCCTGCTGTTTGGATTTTTGCCAGTCAAGTGCCTGCACTAACAATTCCTTTGCTTCATCCTTGTCCGCGTTTGGCAAGAAATCTCGCACGGTAACGCCAAGCGGATCTGCATCGCGTGGTTCAAACCTCTTGAGTTCCTGTTCTCTAAGCACAGTACTTGCAAGCATTGTTTTTTCGTGGAGTGAATATGGCGAACGGAATAGATGTCGTGAGGAAACAAGTTGTATATCTGGCATTACCTGTTTGGCAGCATCAAAATCCTTAACATAGCTTTTTCTCTCTTCTGAAATTAGTTCTGTTATCTGCTCCACGAGGTCTTGCCTTATTATCTCATTCAAATAAGCACATATTGCACGAGGCCATTCTGGAAACATCTTTCTCGTTTCCTTATCATGAACTCGCTCAGGAAATGCCTGCCATGGTACAATGATATGGAAACCTTTTGAACCAGAAAATTTTATGCCAAAATTTTCTATGCCATGAAATTTCAACGCTTCTATGATTAGCTGAGCAGCAATCTTACTATAATCCAGATATTTGCTATCTATGTCTATAAGCAAGTCCCAGCCCTCACGCATTTCATCAAGTTGCTCACGGCTAAGCTCTGTGTTCAAAGCGAGAGGGTCTCGCCAAAGTTCTTCTGAGCAATGAAAGGAGGTAGCGCCTTTTTTCACAAACTGTATCACATCACCCTCATAATGAAGCATGTCGGGGCGCTTGCCGAAGCCCTCGAGATAACGAGGCACAACTTCGCGCTGCTTTGAAAACTCAAATATGGCCTTGCGAACATCCTGCCTTGTGTAGTAAGCAAGCGCCAGCTTGTTAAGTTTTTCACACTTTTCTTTTTCAACCATGTAAGGAAAAAAGAATAAAAGTTTAAATAGATTTGCTGGGGGGGTGAGATAAAGTTTAAAAAGAACCTGTGGCTCTGTATTAAGAAAATGTTGCTACGTATAGAAAAACCAAAACTGCTTGCTGAGGCCATAGCGATCATCTCGGAGCTTGTTATAGAGGTGAGACTGCGTGTAGACAAAAACGGCCTTAGCATAGTGGCAATTGATCCTGCTAACGTAGCACTTGTTTCTTTCAGGCTGCCGCGTGAAACCTTCACAGAATTCGAAGCAGATGAGGAGGTAATTGGCTTAAACCTTGAAAGTTTTAAAGCTGTGTTGAAAAGGGCTGGCTCAAGCACACCGATAGTTCTGCAAACAGAAGAGAATATGCTCAAAGTAATAATCCAGGATAAAATAAGGCGCGAGTTCGCGCTTTCCCTCATAAACATAGAAGCGGAGGAAAAAGCTATGCCGAGCCTAGAGTTTGGCTGTAAAGTAGAGCTTAATAGCCAGGACCTCGTTGACATAATTAATGACTGTGCTGTGGTAGCTGATTCATGTGTATTTGAAGTGAAAGATGGGAAATTCATAATAGAGGCCAAAGGAAGTCTTAACTCAACAAGGGCAGAATTTTCTAGTGATGAGGCCAAAATAGAAGGAAAGGAAGCAAGAGCGAAATACAGCATAGAATATCTCGAAAAGTTTATTAAAGCTTCAAAGTTCAGCGAAAAAGCAACAGTCGAGTTTTCAACCGACTATCCTATGAAGCTTGAGTTCAAGACCAGTGAAATAGAAATGGCCTTTATTCTCGCTCCGCGTGTTGAGGAAGAATAATAATTTCAGCCCTGCACTTTCTCAACACTGTCTTAGATTGTTACTGCCTTGCAGAAAAATATTTAAACTATATTTATATTTAATCATATTATTTAACATATTATAAAATTTAGGTTAGATAATATGACAAAACATAACATAAAACATATGATTATGGAATTTCTCAAAAAGCATAAGATCACAACATCAGCTGAGATTTCGCGCTTTCTTAATATTTCATGGAACACTGCCGAACGTTATTTGCTTGAGCTCGCCTTAGAAAAGAAGGTGGAGAGAATAAAAAAAGGCAAGATTACCATATGGATGAAGAAATGATACAAACTAGAGATAAAATATGGAAAAAAGCACAAGCAACAATTTTCATCATCCTAGCGTTGCTTATTGTGGTTAGCGTTATTGCATTGCTATTTATGATAAGAAAACCACAACCAAAACCACAAGTTACCCATGCAGATGATTTCAAAACAACCCTTGTAAGTTGTATTAGGCCATATATAGATGAGGCCATAGAGTTGGTAATGAAACAGGGAGGCTACATAAATCCAAGAGCATATAAGCTTTACAATAATATTCCTGTTGCTTATCTCTGCTATACAAGAAATTATTATGAAGCATGCATAAATCAAGAGCCCTTACTGATAGAGCATATAGAAGAAGAGCTCAGAGATTACCTGCAAGCAGAGATAGAAAATTGTTTCAGTCTTGCCAGAAAGGAATTTGAGGCAAAAAGCTATGAAGTTAGCCTCGGAACCCTTGAATTCTACGTGTGGCTGAAACCAAGAACAGCGGAGTTCATAATAAAGAGAGACACTATCATAAGAAAAGAAGAAAGCTCGCAAAGATTTTCAGATTTTAGCATAAGAATAAAATCTCCAATTTATGATCTGGCTGCTATTGCGCAGGAAATTGTTAACTCTGAAGCGAAATGGTGTCATTTTGAGGACCTGGGCTATACAGTACTACACCATAATAAAATAAAAATAGAGAGAAAAAAACTTGGAGATGAAACCAAGATATACACTATAAGAGATGTGCAGAGTGGGCAAGAAATGTATATTGCAATAAAATCTTGTGTGCCCGCACCACTTTAAAATGTCTGGCAAGCGACTATTCACAAAAAGCATGGCAAGTAGTGAGATTTGTCTTCTCATCGTTGCCTTATTCTCATTTGCTTACTTTCTCTCAGTACCAAGCCTAGCAAAGGCAAGAGAACCAAGATGGACATGTAAAGAAGATAGGGAAGGAAACATATGTCAAGAATATGCTATGAATGAATGCAACGAGATGTGCAAGACAGCATGTTTTCAGGGCGAGCGAAATGATTATAGCGAATGTAAGCTTGGCTGTTGCTACGACACTAGAGAAGGTATTTGCATGGCAAACGTTCCAAAATTCAAGTGTGAAGCAAGCGGTGGCACATGGCAAGAAACAAGCGATGGCTCTTGCACTGGCTTGCTCCAATGTAAGCTTGGCTGCTGTGTTCTCGGTACAGAGGTAGCATTCGTTACAGAACAAAGATGTAAGGCATTAGCAGCAACATATGGTTTGTCTCTCGACTTCAGACCGAGCATAGAAACAGAGCCCGAGTGTATTTTGCTGGCTAAAAATCAAAGTTATGGGGCATGTGTTCTCGAGAGAGAAAACGAACGCGATTGTGTAATGACTACACTGGCAGAATGTTTGAGAGATGGTGGCAAGTTTCATGAAGGTTATCTTTGTACCGCTGAATCGCTCAATACTACTTGCAAGCCCACAACACAAACCACCTGCGTGGAAGGTAAGGATGAAGTTTACTTCGTTGATTCATGTGGCAACATAGCAAATATCTATGATGCAAGCAAAGTAAATGACAAGAGCTACTGGGAA
>JAFCFJ010000032.1 GCA_017608705.1 Candidatus Pacearchaeota archaeon | reverse complement strand
GTTTCCATCACAGCAGAAATACAGGGAGGTGGTTTCATGCAGCAATTGTCTTGATTATCAGGCGAGACGTCTGAACATAAAATTCATGAGAAAAGGCAAGAAGGAGTATGTGCATACACTGAACAGCACAGCAATAGCCACATCAAGAATGATTGTTGCGATAATGGAGAACTACCAGCAAGCGGATGGCACTATTCTCGTGCCCAAAGCATTACAGCCGTATACTGGTTTTACCAAAATAGAACCAAAGAAATAATTAAGTTTAAATACCGCCTAAGATTTTTTCTTGGCATGAGTGATAAAAATATGCAAAATAGCGGTAAGGAAGAAGAAAACAAGAAGCAAGATGTAAATCTTGATTACAAAACACAGGGGCCAACACCAATACCTAGTGATGAGATAGCTGAAAAAGTAAAAGAGGAAATGGACAAGATAAAAGAAAAGCTTGAGAAATTCAAAGAGTCTGTTGTCAAGCGTTATCCCTTCTGTATTGCTATCGGTATTATACCGCCACAAGCAGCTGAAAAGTTCGAAGATGAATTCGAGGTGCCAGAGCAGGACAGAAAGCTTAAGCCCATGCATCTCTTACTCATCTTTCCAGATGACAAGGCCAAGGAGCTGGCCAAGATAAAGCTTGAGCTGATAAAAGAAATCAAAGATCACAAGCCAAAGCTATGGCTCCATATCTTTACGCCAGAAGATATTTGGCAGCTTGGCCTTGACAGCAAATTCGACATACTTGAGGCTATAGGCTTAGCATTCCCGCTTCACGACAAAGGTTTGCTTGGTGCCTTGCGTGTGGCCCAAATCCACAAGAGTTTAGTGTTAAGGAAGTTTGAAAAGTATGTAGTAAGCTATGTTATAGCAGGCTCTCTCGTGCGTGGCACAGCAACAAAGACAAGCGACGTAGATGTGTATATTGTTATAGATGACACCGATGTGAAAAGGATGCCACGCCTCGAGCTCAAGGAAAAACTGAGAAGCATAATCTATAGCTATGTGCTTGAGGTCTGACAGAGTTCTGGGAAAGTGTTAAGGATGCGCATCCTGTGATCTTTACCTTCATACGTGACGGCATTCCGCTTTATGACCGCGGTGCTTTCATGCCATGGAAGCTTTTGCTAAAGATGGGGAAGATCAAGCCAAGCCCTGAAGCCATCGACCTATTCATGAGCATGGGCGATAAGCTCAAGGAAAATGTTAAGCGAAAGCTTCTTGATATAGTAGTGGGTGATATCTACTGGAGCACATTAACGCCGAGCCAAGCTCTAATAATGCTCTATGGCATGGCGCCGCCTACGCCAAAAGAAACTGCAGAGATAATGCGCAAAATTTTCGTGGAGAAAGAAAAAATGCTTGAGAAAAAATACGTGGATATTTTGGAACGTGTGGTAAAGATATACAAGGATTATGAACATGACAAGATAAAAGAGATCAAGGGCGAGGAAATTGATAAGCTTATGCTTGATGTTGAGAGTTATCTCAAAAGGTTGAAGGAACTGCGCGAGCAGATCGAGAGAAGGGCGCAGGAAAAAACTATCGAGCAGATATATGATGAAACTCTCACGCTGCTGAAAGAAATGTTTGGTAGGCGGAGCGAGCAGGAGCTTGTGGAGAGATTTGATAAAGAACTTGTTAGGAAAGGCCTCATGTCCAAGAAAATGCTCACGATACTGAAGGATATTATCAAGGCAAGAAAGGAGTTCAAGAAAGGCAAGCTGGCGAAGCATGAAGTAGAGAATGCGAGGAAAAACGCAAGCTTGTTGATAAATGCACTTATCGAGTATAACCAAAGGAAAGAACTGGCAAGCAGGACAAGATTTATCGTGCGTTTCATGAAGGATGACAAGACACAAGAAGCTGAACTTGTAGTTGGCAAGAACGCATATGTTATTATGGGAGGCAAGATATATAAAATAGGTAACAAACTCCAAGAAACTAGCCAAGAAGATCTAGACAAGGCAAGGAACGAGCATGGCAAGCTAACAACCAAAATTCTTGAGACATTGAGGAAAGAACTCGGTGAATTTGAGATAGAGCAAGCCCCAATTTAGATTTTCTTGTTCAGATAAAATTTAAAAAGCATGTTTTCCCACACGGAATATAACCTCCTGATAATGTTGTAGAGGATGAAAAATGAAAGGCATAATCTTGCAGTTCAGACGTGGAAGGCATACATACAAGCCAAGACATTTTATTATAGATCTTGGCCTGAAAAGCCGAGAGGAAGCTGAAAAGTATGTTGGCAAGACTGTGGAGTGGAAAAGCAAGAGCGGCAAGATCATCAAGGGCAAGATTGCCGCCCCACACGGAAATAAAGGTTTGCTCCGCGCGATTTTCGAAAAAGGCTTGCCAGGACAAGCCATAACACAGGAGGTAGAGATAAAGGAATAAAATGGCACTGCGAAAGGCGTCAGCTTATAGCAAGAAGAAAGTAACGCCATACACAAGGCAAAGCAGGCAGAGGAGCAAGAGCTATATCAAAACAGTACCGGCAAGCAAGATCGTGAAGTATGAAATGGGCGACACGCAAGGTTTCAGGCAAGGTAAGTATCCTATTGTCTTGCATCTGATAAGCAATGAAGATGTGCAGATAAGGCATAATGCTTTCGAGGCTGTAAGGCAATATGTGCATAAGGCTCTGACAAAACAACTTTCCGGCATGTACTTTTTTGGCATAAAAGCACATCCACACCAGATTTTACGTGAAAACAAGATGCTTACAGGAGCCGGAGCAGATAGAATGCAAAGTGGCATGAAACATTCTTTCGGCAAGCCTGTGGGAAGGGCAGCTGTAGTGAAAAAAGGCAAAACCTTGCTTGTGGTTGCTGTGGCCAACGAGAAAGCGGCGAGAGTAGCCAAAGATGTGCTTGCGCGTGTTAAAGCAAAGTTTCCATGCAAAACCAAGATAGCGATGGAAAAATTATAAAGCTGTTTTTCTTCTTAGTATCGCAATATTTATTAACCCAAGCTTCAAACTATAGCCATGGAAAAAGAGGTTCGCGAAGAGGCGAGAGAGCAGTTCATTATGTGGTTCTCTGAAATTGGCAAGGATGATGTTGCGCTGGCAGGAGGTAAAGGCGCCAATCTTGGGGAGATGTACAATGCCAGAATTCCTGTTCCGCCAGGTTT
>JAFCFJ010000031.1 GCA_017608705.1 Candidatus Pacearchaeota archaeon | reverse complement strand
GGAAGAGGACTAAACAATGAATGGAGCTGGAGGTTTTCTTGCCGGTGCTATAGTCGGCAAGATGATTCTTGACCGCACTCAATGGCAGCAGTCTGTCTCAAAAGTCAAGGGCGATGAAAAGACGCTTGCCGGTAGCGCTTCAAGAATAAGTAGCAAATTCGCAGGCGTTGGTAAAGCGATGACTATCGCTGGTGGTGCTATTGTCGGCACTCTCGGCATGATGGTCAAGAGCTATGTCAAGGCTGGTGATGAAGTCCATAAGATGGCACTGCGCACTGGCTTTGCTACTGAGACGCTCTCAGAGCTGAGATACGCTGCACAGATTAGCGGCGCTGATTTGGCCTCGCTTGAAAAAGCAGTCAAGAAAATGCAGAAAACTATCGTCGATGCATCTGAGGGCATGACGACATATCAAAGAGCTTTTGAGAGAATAGGGGTTAATTACCAAGAGCTTCAAGGCTTACATCCAGAAAAGCAGTTTGAGATCCTTGCAAAAGCTATTGCAGCAGTAGAAGACCCAACAATCAGAGCAGCTACGGCTCAAGATGTTTTTGGCCGAGCAGGTACGAAGCTTCTCCCGCTCTTTGCTCAAGGCGTTGATGGCATGGAAGCACTGAGAGAGAAAGCTAGAGAGCTCGGCATGGTGTTTGACCAAGAGGCAGCTGACAAAGCAGCACGTCTTGCAGATGCTCAAGCAACGCTCAAGGGTGCAATGCAGGGACTAACTATTGCAATTGCTGAAAACATTGTACCAGTATTATCAAAATTTGTTGAAGGTCTCTCTGGTGTAATATCAAAAATTTCAGCATGGATGAAAGCCAATCCTTTCTTAGCATCTACAATCACGAAAGTTGTTGCAGTGCTTGGCGGCTTGATGACTGTACTCGGGCCAATGTTGATTATCTTGCCGAAGTTGGTGGCTGGTATGGCTATGATGAAGGGTGCTGTCGTTGCTCTAGCCGGGCCTGTCGGCATATTGACAACCGCTCTCGGAGCTCTTGCTATCGGCTATCTGAAGGTCAGGGATGCCCAGAAGAAAGCTCAAGAAGCTGCCGAGAGGGCTGCTCAGCAGGAAGATATGCTCTTTGCAAAAATGAAAAAGGCTGCCGATATGGCTGGTCTTACTGAACAAGAATTTCTGAAATTGAGAGATGCTTATCATGGCAATGCCGCTGCCATGGCTATGGCTATCAAGCGTGGTCAAGAGGGCAAGAAACTTCAAGAAGCGCTTGCCAAAGTTGGTAAAGAACATGCTGAAGAAATTGAAAAACAGAAAGAAGCTACAGAAGATTATAAGATATCTATTGATAATATTCTTCCATCAATGGAGCAGCTGAAAGAGAAACAGCAGACATGGATAGACTACCTTAAAGAGACTGGAATCCAGACACTTCAGCAAAAGCAAGAAAGAGTTGAAGAGCTTACTAATATAATAGCTGATCTGGATACCGCACTTAAAGATGGGAAAATTTCTGAGGAAGACTACACTGAAGCTGTAACAAAAGCAAGAGAAGAGATTGAATTACTCTCAGGCGCAACTACAACATGGGGAAGGGTGCTTGAAGACTTCGGTATTAAGACTGTTTTTCAAGCAAAACAAGAGACAGAGTATTTGAAAACTGCCTTCTCTCTGCTTCAAGAAAAATTATGGTCAGGCGAAATCACTCAAGAAGAGTACAACAAAGCAGTCCAAGAGCTAGAGACAAGGTTGAAAGCTGCTACAGATGAAATAGTCATCATGGGCGGGCAGCTTGTTACCCTCGGCCAGGGCTTTGATGCTCTAGTACCAAAGGCAAGGAACTTCGGCGATATAGCAGCTGACATGATGCCACCAGCCACAGCAAACTTCGTTGAGTTTAAAGATACTGTTTTTCAAGAGCTTCCTAAAACAGAGTCAGTATTTACTCAAGTCTCTCAGAGGATTAAAGATGCCTGGACATGGGGATTGAAAGACATGCTGTCAGGAGCGAAGTCCTTCAAGGATGTAGTGAAAGGAATCTGGGGAACTGTAAAAGAACAATTCTTTACTATTATAGCTCAGATGGTTTCCAAATGGACAATCGGATTTATAGATAAAATAATCTCGGGAGGAGAGGGGCTTCTTGGTAATATCAAAAACATATTCAGCGGCGTAGGTGATTTTATTTCTGGTATTTTCTCAAAATCAACAGATGCAGCAAGTGGTGCAGCTCAAGCGGCCTCAGATG
>JAFCFJ010000030.1 GCA_017608705.1 Candidatus Pacearchaeota archaeon | reverse complement strand
CCATAGTGGACATAGAGAGTAGTGAAATTAAGGGGATAAATATCGTTCAGAACCAGGCTGCTTCTGCAATGCACGGAGCTGGCATAGCAGCTGTCCAAACTCTAGCCGGCATCGTGAAGCCATACTTTCCCCGTTTCGTCAACCATGTAGATTCTATATGTTAATCCGATTAGCTTGTCTACGTGGTTGATCAGGCTGATCGGTATGGCAACTGCAACTGTGCAGTCTTCGCCCAGCGCCTTCCTCATCAAGTCTAGAGCCAAGACCATGCGATTCGATTTTAAATCTGAAGCTCTCGAAATACACCAAACGGCGATGCGACAGCCAATGAAGTCCTCCGCAAAAATACCAATGCGAATTTTTTGCCCACCAAACTCAACCAACTTATCAAACTCGATGATGTCATAGCCGTCCAGCTTAAGGCTTAAAGCAACAGCCAGTTTTAACGCCTTTATGCCTATACGTTTCTTACCCTTGCTTGCCACCCTCTTTTTCACGAAGGAATTATGCTTCTTCAAACGCCTGCAAGTTTCAACCATTTTAGAGGTGTGGATATGATGCTCAACCATTTGTAACCGCCTATAACCACATAAGTGGTTAGAAAGCTATATAAACTTTGTGGTTAATAATGGTTCAAGGTGGTCGAAAGATGGAAATAGAGATAGACTTCGTGAAGGCCCAACTTAGGAAGAGTGGAAGCTTCATGGTTACAATACCTAAACAAGCCGTAGAAATGCTTAACATAAAAAGCGGCGAAAGATTGAAAGTCTTAATTGACAAAGAAAACAAAAAAATAGTATATCAAAAACTAGCGGAGTAAATTTTACGCGTTGTGGATTAGGTTAGAGATGACTGACATATTTTTGTGAGAGGCTGCGTAATATACTAAACATACTAATCGACATTTATTCAAATTAAAGAAAATGTTAATTTTTCATGTTAGATATCTTCTTATTGTGAAAGAGGAATGGTCGCTAAAATCAAATTTTCGGATGATTATTCGGAGCTTAAAGACCTCCATGTCTATGCGCGCCACACCTAATAATAGGTATTAAAGAGGTTTGATTTGGATGTTTGAGTGGATCTCCATTCCGGTTTCATTTTTTCTTTCAATAATTGCGATCATTATTTCCATTAGGCAGTATAGACTTTCGAAAAGAACTCAGATATTGAGGCCGCATAGTGACAGGCTTGGAAGAGTTTTTAAATTGTGGCTGGAAAGCGATTCGTTTTTACCTCACGTTTTGGACATTGCAAACATACCAGAAGACTCTATCGTTTTGAGGATGCAGAAAGGTGCGAAACTATCGTCGATTACTCATGCTTTACAGCATCTAGAAACAGGGTATGGAAAATTTTTCGTGAAGTTAAAGGAACTTGAGCAACGAATTAAGGAAAATAATAAGCAAACAGAGGAATTTTTCACGTCATTACAGGGGCAACTTGAGAAAGAACTTGGCTTAGCGAAAAGCGCTAGAGAAAGGCGTTACGCCTATTACCGACGCATAATCAGCTATTCATTACGCAAAATAGTTACGGGATACCCCGAAGTAGACCCCGAACTAAATAAGAGAACGAATGGACATTGGGAACTCAAGTGGTCAAATGCAAGCTTAGTTATAGGCTATAGGAAAGATTGTGAGAAATGCTTAGGATTGATCAAAAAATTACTTGCTTCAAAAAATATCATTAAAGAAGTAAAATCTCTTAATGAAAAGGCGCAAAGACTTATGGGTGAACGGGAAAAATTGAAAGAAGAATTGCGATTAAAAGTTGTTGATTATATAGAGCTTGGAGGTATACTCAAAGGGAAGTGCAACGCTTGTAGCGAGTAGCGTAGTATAGAATGTTGTAGCGAACTCTACTCAGGTTGATGCTCACTTCTCTTTTTTGCTTACTTTAACTTTTAGCACTTTTATTTTTTAGGAAGTATTTGCGCGCATAATCTGTGAAAAATTCTTCTTTTCCAACCCTCTGATTTATGAGCGACTATTTTGAAACGGCTGATATTCGCCTCTCTCCCTTCATTAACCTTGTGGAAGAGGTTTTGGAAGACGCTTTAGGCGGCGACTTTGAGGTTGAGTTGGCTGTTGGAGACAGTCAACTAGAATCTAAAAGGGTGTTCAAAACACTGGAAGACAAGAAAATGGCCCATGTTATTCCATGGAGGAAGCTTAAGGGAAGAAGAAACCCTCCAAACGTCTTAACAGTTAAGGACAAAATCACCGTGGAAGG
>JAFCFJ010000029.1 GCA_017608705.1 Candidatus Pacearchaeota archaeon | reverse complement strand
TCTATGCGGTACTTACCACGGTAAAGCGCCTTTATTTTGGTCTTGACAGTTTGGTAATATGTTTGGTTGGCTTTCTTTATTGTTAAGCCCGGCTTTATCTCGATTTCCTCGCCTATCTTAAGCTTTCCTTGTTTGAGCACACCGCCGAGAACACCACCATGCATATCTGCAAGAGATGTGCCTGGCTTGTTTATATCGAAACTGCGGGCAATAAGAAAAATCGGCTTTCCTTCTGTGTTACGCTGTGGGACTGGTAAGTTTGCTATTGCCTCAAGCAACTTCTCTACATTTACACCTTGCTGTGCCGAAATAGGGATTATTGGCGAGTTCTCTGCTATCGTGCCTTTCACAAATTCCTTGATCTCGCGATAATTAGCAAGAGCCTCATCTTTGGTCACGAGATCAATTTTGTTTTGCACTATGATAATATTCTTAATTCCGCGGGCCTGCAAAGCGATAAAATGCTCACGCGTCTGTGGTTTTATCCCTTCGTTAGCTGCAATAACAAGAATAGCAGCATCAATAATTGCTGCTCCAGATAGAGTAGTTGCCATAAGCATTTCATGGCCAGGTGCATCGATAAAGCTTATATAACGGATTGGTTCTGCCTTACTTCCACACTCGCATTTTTCCTTTATTGTGTAATGGCCATTTTCACATTTTCTCAAGAGTAAGTCTGCATAACCCAGCTTTATTGTTATACCCCGCTTTAGCTCCTCGCTGTGTGTGTCAGCCCACTTTCCTGTCAGCCTGTAGAGTAGTGTTGTCTTGCCATGGTCGATATGGCCAAAAATTCCGATGTTGAGCATTGGTAAGCTTTGGATTTCCATCTTGAGATGTGCAGTAATTTTAGGTTTTTAAATATTAGTTTACTTGCAGGCTAGAAGATCCTTCATATCGCAAATTATGGGCTACGATCGCTTACCTTTAAAATTTTGGTCAAAACTCTCTAAGAACTTTCTCTATGCCGGAAGCTAAGAAATCTACAAATTCAGGTTTCCATCTGAGAGACCTCCTGCAGATAGGGGTAAGCGTAGTTACTAATATATATCCGGTATCATACTCTGGTTTTTGTGCGATAAATTCTTTAATTCTTGGTTTTAGTATTTCTTTCATCATACTTCCAAATTTCCCGTATATATTTACGCGGACAGTTCCGTTTCTCATGCCATAAATCAGAGAGTTGGTGAAATAATCGCTCATTGCTATCTCTTCACATAATTCTTCCAGAATTTGCTCTTCTGTTTTTCCGTTCGGGTCAAACTTCACGGCAAGGATATCACTATCATATGGATCCGCGGGGTAGTCTCCGCATGCTTCTCCACGAGCGACCGCCCAGATTTTTCCATCAATGTCAAGCAGGGCTACTGTTTCATAGCCCATGTACCCGATTTTTGTTCTGTGTCAATCAGAATCGTTCGCAATTTCTGCTAAGGTTTTTCTTGGCAGGACTATCTCTTCACAAGCATACTTCTTGAGTAATTGAAAATAAGTTCTTTTGAACAATTCTCTGACCCTTAAGCCTTCTGTTTCCATTGCTTTCTTGACATCGGGCTAAATTTAAAAAGATTTTCTGTTCTGAAAAGATACTATTATAATATTAGAATTCGTGTTGAGTAATAAAATAGAACATCTCTTTTATTCAGCATCTCCTCCTTCGCTTTTTTCGCTTTCACCTTTCTTCTCCTCAGGTTTTGGACCAGTAGCTTCCCCTTGCACGCCTTGCTCCGCACCACTTTCACCAGCTTGCTCTTTCTGCTGGTCTGCCTGGCCTCCAGCTTCTTGTCCCTCTTGCTCATCACCACCAGCTCTTTCTTGCTTTTCCTTTTTCACCTGGTCAGGGAAAATTTCGCTCAGCTTCTTCTTGCCTTCCTTGACAATAACAAGATTGACTTGGACTATATCCTGACTTATTGTGTTACCCCTCACAGTTTTCCTTCTACGCAAACCTTTTGGCTTTGTTTGTTTCATACCCCAGCCATAGCTAAGCAGAACTCGCTTCAGGCCAGTACCTTCTACATCAGCCTTGGCAGGAAATCCGGCTTTATCGCTCGCCCCACGGATTTCAAAAACATAACCTTCGAGATCAGGCAAGAGCTCTTCTCCTGCTATAGTTTCGCCGAGTTTCTTACCGATGAGGGCTTCGCTTTCGGTTTCAAATCTAAACGTGATCCCTTCTTTCGTGCCAATATTGATTTTGAATGCCATCTCACTACCCAGAGTTCCTGTTTTTTAAATCTTTTCTTATCACAAAAGCAGGATAGCGATTAGCGCAAGTGCCACGACAATTTCCATTATACCAAGTATTATCATGTTTCGCTCTTGCATCCTTCTTATTTTTTTCTTGAGTTGCTCTGCTCTAAAACTTAGGCTCAGGCCTTCGAGCAAAAGTAAAAGCGAGAGTGAAAGATTTTTAAATTTGTTGTTCTTTTCTATAGTATGAGACTGGAAAGATTTATCGAGGATCTTTACATAAGCGAGGGTACGTATGCATTGCTTGATTTCTTGTGTACAAATGAGCACTATCTTGACACCTTGACATTTTGGCTTTACACACGACTTGAAATGCTTGCATGCGAGCGTGAAATAGAGGCCAGAGCAAAATGTCTTGTTTACGGTTATCTTAAAAAGAAAAAATATAGCGATATAGCATAGAGCTCTTGCGAACCAGCTGTTAAATCCCCCACGTCGGCTTCTCTTGTCTTTTTATTCTCGCAATTTCTTGCAAAATGCCGATTTCCTCGCTTGAAAGCAGTTCTTTGTTTTTCTTGAATTCCCTGAATTGATTTTCGGTGAGGTCGCTGTAAAGGAAACGCTTGTCCTTGAGCTGTCTCTCATAATTTGTGTTTGGCAATGCAATAGCAAGTTCTGTGCCTGTCTTTGCTTCTTGCACGCCTTCGCCCTGTGACTGCATGCTCTTCACCTTATCTATTACTTCGCCATCCTCTGCAATAAGCAGCGTGCCTGGTTTGAGCGTGCCGCCAAGAACCCTCACGCCGAAGATTGCGGGCTTGCTGTTCCTGAACACGAAATTATGCAGAATTTCAAGTTTGCAAATGCATGCGAGACTTAAAAGTTTGTCACGCAAAATTTGCCTTTGCTTTTCTCCCCGCCATTTTTGCAACTTCTCGATGAGTCTATAAACCACATCATCGGTTAGTATTGCTATATCTCGCGCTATATCTACTGCATCTTGGTCTGGCTCAACGTTAAAGCCAAGAATCACTGCATTGAGCGGTTCCTTTTCCAAGTTGGCTTTTGCTTCTATAACATCTTTTTTGCTTATGGGGCCTATGCCTGCTTTGCATACACTTATACCCTCTTGTTTCAGCAAGGTTATAAGTGCCTCGAGACTGCCGAGTGAATCAGCCTTAGCTATTATACCGTGTTGCCCTGTTCTTATGCTTTCAGCAAGCTCTTTTTTGAATTCTTCTGTAATAGCATCGAGATTTCCGCGGAATTCTATGAATGGCATTCCTGGCAACACTCCCTCAGATGTAGCGAGTTGCATTCTCACGCCAGTAGCAGCCCTTACTTCGTGGCTAGGCTTGAACTTAGTTGAGAGAGGCATGACTTCTTGCAATGCTCTTATCTTCGTAACAATCGGTTTATCAAACGTAGCTATTGCAATCTCGCTCTCATTTGTTAATTTACCATCATACAAAATAGCTTCGACGAAGCTCATACCTTTTTCTCGCTTTAACTCAAGAATTACGCCACGCGCAATGTCGCCGAGTTTCAACTTTTCTTTTAGGAATCTTTGACTCAAACCAGCGAGAACAAGCAAGAGCTCTTGAATACCCTCGCCAGTCTTGCCCGAGCATGGTACCAAGGCTAGCTTCTTGGTAAAATCGCTAATGTTGTAAAACAGCTCTGCCTCGAAACCATGAGCTTGTAGTGCTGCGATTATCTTGTAAAGCTTTTCCTGGAATTCTTGTTTTGCGAGCATGGCTTGTTTCTCTATATTTTCACGCAAATCCTTGCTGATGCTCTGCCAGCCACTAATCCTATCTATTTTGTTAAGTGCAACAATAAAGGGTGTTTTGTGTGCCTTAAGAATCTGTATAACCTCAGCAGTTTGTGGCATAATGCCTTCGTTGATGTCAATAACAAGAATAGCTAGGTCTGCGAGCGAACCGCCACGTTTTCGCAAATTTGTGAATGCTGCG